>DASRHW010000059.1:0-17467 GCA_035650375.1 Solirubrobacteraceae bacterium
TCAAATCCGGAACCGAGGGCCTCGTCATCGGCGGAGGCAAGCCGATTCCCCACTCGACGACGGTGTACGGGCTCGTTCCGGACGGCGTCGCGACCGTAACGCTCGAGTACGGCAAGGTCGTCGGCGGCGGTCGCTACTTGAAGCCGACGATCTACCCGAGTGGCGCCACACGTAGCGGACGCGTCACGAACAACCTCGTCGCGATCCGTGTGCCGCGCGATCCGTTCAACGCGCTGCGCGCGAAGATGACATGGCGCGATGCCGGCGGCAAGGTGATCCGCAGGATCACCAAACAGCCGCTGTAGCGCCTGTCTAGCTCTCGACGGCTGCGCCGATGCCGCCGGCGCGGGCCTCGCCGGCCTTCAGTAGGCGGTCGCGCAGCTCGGCCTGCTCGTCCGGCGTCGGGTCCCAGGTCGAGGCGTCGGGCAGGTCGTCGAGCGAGATCAGGCCGAAGAGCTTCAGGAACAGCGGCGTCGTGCGGTAGAGGATCGCGCCGAACGTCGAGCGTCCCCCCTCCTCGATCAGGCCACGCTCGAGCAGCGTCGCGGACGCCGAGTCGGCGCTGACGCCGCGGATCCGCGTGATCTCGGGGCGCGAAACGGGCTGCAGGTAGGCGACGATCGCCAGCGTCTCGGCCTGCGCCGGCGTCAGCGGCGGCGTCCGTGGCCGCGCCAGCAGCCGCCGCGCCGCATCCTCGGCGAGCTCGTCGGTCGCGAGCGTGAAGCCGCCGGCCAGCTCGCGCAGCCGCAATCCACCCTCACGCTCGCGCAACTGGTCGATCGCCTCGAGCACGTCCTGCTCGGAGACCTCGGCGGCGTCGGCGAGGTCGGCTGCCGTGACCGGCTCGGACGAGAGGAACAGCAACGCCTCGACGATCTTCGCCAGCTCGTTCATGCCGCCGCCCTCGCGCTGATCGTGATGTCTCCAAATGGGACGTCCTGCGTCCAGCTCGCCTCGCCCTGCTTGTAGAGCTCGAGCAGCGCGAACAGCGTCACGGCGACGGTGACGCGGTCGGCGCCGCGCACGGCCTCGTCGAACGATGTCGAGCCGCGCCGCAGCAGCGTCCGCAGGTGGCTGAGCCGCTCGGCGACGGAGACGCGCGGCATCGCAAGGTGCCCGAGGCCGATCTCAGGCGGATGGCGCAGCAGTTCGCCGATCGCCATCCCCAGCCGGTCGGGCTTGTAGACGGCCTCGGCAGAGGCGTCGAACGTCGCCTTACGCAGCCATGGCGGGAGCGGGGCGACGCGGTATCGCGAGCCGTGCTCGCGCTCGAGCAGTGCGTGCAGGTGCTCGGCGGCCGCGCGATAGCGGCGTGCGTCGAGCATCCGCGCGAGCAGCTCCTCCGCTGCCTCGCCGGGCTCGAGGTCGAGCAGGTCCTCCTCGTCGCGCGGCAGCAGCAGGCGTGACTTCAGCTCGAGCAGCGCCGCGATCAGGACGAGGAACTCGGTCGCCGCCTCGAGGTCGAGCTCGCCACGCTGCTCGAGCACGTCGAGATAGCTGACGACGACGTCGGCGATCTCGATCTCCATCAGGTCGACCTCGTCCTTGAGGACAAGCGTCAGCAGCAGGTCGAATGGCCCGGAGAAGACCTCGAGGTCGAGGTCGAGATCGGCGATCAGCACAGCGCCAAGGTAACCAGGAAGGCGGACCGACGTGCGTCAGCGGGCCGGGCCGACGCCCATCGCGTCGCGCACGTCGGCGAGCGTCGCGGAGGCGATCGCGCGGGCCTTGTCGGCGCCGAGCGCCAGGATCTGCTCGAGCCGAGCCTCGTCGCCGCGCAGCTCCGCGTAGCGCTCGCGGACTGGCGCCAGCATCGCGATCACCGCCTCGGCCGTCGCGACCTTCAGGTCGCCGTAGCCGCGCGCGCTCGCCATGTCCGCCTCGACCCGCTGCGGGGTAACCCCACGCGCGACGGCGAGGATGTCGATCAGGTTCGAGACGCCGGCCTTGCCGGGCCCGCGGCGAATCTCGGTCTCGGAGTCGGTGACGGCGCGCTTGAACTTCTTCTCGATCGCCTTCGGCTCATCGAGCACGAGCACCGTGCCTTCCGCTGTGCCGCCGGTCGTCGACATCTTCCGCGCCGGCTCTTGGAGGTCCATGATCCGCGCGCCGACGGCCGGGGTGTTCTGCTCGGGCACGATGAGGATGTCCTCGCCGAAACGGGCGTTGAAGCGCCGGGCGACGTCGCGCATCAGCTCGAGATGCTCGCGCTGGTCCTCGCCGACCGGCACCTCGTGCGCCCGGTAGGCGAGCACGTCGGCGGCCATCAGGGTCGGGTAGAAGAGCAGCCCGGCGGAGACGAGCTCGCGCTGGGCTGCCGACTTGTCGCGGAACTGGTGCATCCGGTTGAGCTCGCCGACGGCCGTCACCGACGACAGCAGCCACGTCAGCTCCGTGTGTTCGCGGACGTCGCTCTGGCGGAAGAGGATGCAGCGCTGCGGGTCGAGCCCAGCGGCCAGCAGCAACGCCGTCAGGTCGTACAGCGATCGGCGCAACTCGGCCGGGTCATACGCGACGGTTGTCGCGTGCAGGTCGACGATGCAGAAGATCGCCGGATCACCGCGATCCTGGCCCTCGACGTACTGGCGGATCGCCCCGATGTAGTTGCCGAGGTGCTTGGAGCCCGTGGGCTGGATCCCGCTGAAGATGACCGGCACGGGGCGGCAGGCTATCGGCACGGACACACGCCGCGGTACGCGGCGTGTGTGCCACCGCCCGTCCTCAGGTCATGCTGGCAGCTGTGTGACCAGCGCCTTGATGGTCGTGACCTGCGCTGCCGTCAACCAGCCTCCCGACTGCAGCGGCGTGAGCGTCTTGACCCATGCGTCGACGACCTTGGCGCGCTGGGCGGCCGGCAGGCGCGGCGTGATCGCGTTGAGTGCGCCGCAGCTCACGTTGCTCAGCAGGTCGACGACGAACCGGCCCACCGGGCTGAGTGCCTGGTACTTCGCCGAACCCTTGACATAGCTCGTCGTCAGCGCGCACACAGCCTTGATCGTCGGATTGTCGAGCGCGTCGCTCGTTGCGCCCGCGGCGATCGTCTGGGAGACGCCGTTGGCTGTCTCGGTGATCGCGCCGGCTCCCAGATTCTCGACCTTGAAGACCCCGCCTCCGCTGTTGGTGACCCTGCCGGTGGCGCCCGACGGGATCGTGACGAAGCTGCCCGCGGTCCCGATCAGGATCTTCACCGTGCCGGCCAGCGTGTGCACCTTGACACTGCCGCAGGTGACCTCGGCCTTCGACGCGGCAGCGATCTGGAGCGTGAAGCCGCAGACGCTGACCGTCGCCTGGCCCGTGCCCGATCCGACGCTGACCAGCACGCCGTTCGGGGCGGCCAGATCGCTGATCGCGACCGGCAGGCCGCCGGTCGAGGTGATCGTCCCGCTCGTCCCGGCGCCGTCGTTGAACGCCGTCGTCGGCGTCAGCGGCGAACCGTCGAGGACGTCGGCGATGCCGTCGTTGTCGTCGTCACTGTCGGCGCTGTCTGCGACGCCGTCACCGTCGGTGTCCAGCGCGACGGTGAACGTCACGTCGGCGGTCTGCTCGTTGCCGGCGTAGTCGAGCGCGTGGAACGTCGTCGTGTGCGAGCCGACGCCGAAGCTCGCCCCGCTGCCGCTGATGGTTGCGCAGTCGGTCGTCTTGACGCCTGAGCCGAGAGCGCCGTCAGCGACCGCGCAGGTGATGTTGACCGTGTCGGACGTGACGTACGAGCCGGCGTTGCCGGCGATCGTGAAGACCGGCTTGGTCGTGTCGGCCGCGATCGTGCCCGGCGAGCCGATCTGGCTGTCCGAGCCGGCGAGGCGCGCGCCGCCGGCGCCACGCACGCTCAGCGTGCTGATGCTCGGCGTGGCGAGTGCCGGGTAGGCCGTCGTGTCGGTCTGGACGGCGTTGTCGAACGTCGCGTTGCCGGTGTTGGCGCCGAAGACGACCCCGGTCTGCCAGAACCCGCGCCCGTCGTAGAGGTGCAGCGCGTCGCCGCCGGTGCCAAGCCCGAGACCGCTGTCGAAGTAGCCGATCTTGAGCCCGGCGGGCGCGGTGCCGCCGAACCAGTAGTCCACGAACTGCGTGACCTTCGCGGCGTTGCCCGCGACGAAGACCGCCACCTCGCCCGGAGCGATCGTGCCGACGCCGTCGAGCCCGACCCAGGGACCGGCGGGAGCATGGTTGTCATCGGCGGTCCAGTCGCTGAGATCGACCGGCGTCGAGCCCGCGTTGCGGACCTCGAACCAGTCCGCGTCGTAGGGCCGCGACGATCCGCTGCTCCACGGGGAGACCTCGGTGATCACGACCTTCGCGCGGCCGATCACGCCGGGCGACCCGACCTCGGCGCCCGTCGCCAGCGCTCCGTTGATCCCTGCGGTGCTCAGCGTCGAGATCGTCGGCGTCACGTCCGACGGGCTGAACGCGCCGACACCGGCGGCGTTGTCGAACGTCCGCGTCGCGCTGTTCGTGCCGAGCTTGACGGCGGTCACCTGATCGCCGGAGCCGTTGTAGACATGGACCTCGTCACCACCGCCGAGGCCGAGACCCGAGCCCGAGACGTAGCCGACGGACGGGGTCGTCGCGCCGCCGGCCGGGAACCAGGCGCTGCGGACCGCGTCGGCGGCGGCCGCGGAGCCCTCCATGACGAGCACCGCGGACGCGCCGGGAGCCAGCGTCGCCGGGACGCCCGAGACCGTGCCCGCGAGCGTGGAGCTCGCCGAGTTGTCGTCGGCCTTCCAGCCGGTCAGGTCGACGGCGTGGTTGGACACGTTGGTCAGCTCGAACCAGTCCTTGGCGTACGAGTCGTCGCTGCATGTCGAGCAGACCTCGGACACCGTCACGGTCGGCGCGATCGGCGCCAGCCCCGGCGAGCCCTGCTCGTGGGCGACGGTGCTCTCGAACGCCTTGAAGTGGTCGGTCTCGCTGATCGTCGTCACCGCCGGCAGCGCGCCGGGGTCGGTGCTGCCGAGGCCGGCGCTGTTGTCGAACGTCCTGCCGGACACCGACGCCCCGAACCGGACGCCCGTGACCAGATGACCCGCGGCGTCGAAGATCGCGACCGCGTCGCCGCCGGTGCCGAGGCCCGGGCCGCCGTCGTAGGCGCCGACCTGCACACCGGCCGGGGCGGTGCCGCCCCACCACTCGTTGATGAACGCCGGCTTCTTGGATGACACGTTGAGGAAGACCGCCGACTCGCCCGGCTTGATCTTCGTCACGCCGGTCAGCGCGGCGCCGGAGGTGAATGAGACGGAGTCGTCGTCGATCTTCCAACCGCTGATGTCGACCGTGTCGGTGCCGGTGTTCGTCAGCTCGAACCAGTCGCTCGCGTAGGACGAGTCGCCGCTGCTCCAGGGCGAGATCTCCGAGACGATCACCGATGTGCCCGTCGCCGTCGAGTCGTCGACGTCGCTGATCGCCAGCGTGAACGAGTTGGACGCGTCCGGGCTCGACCCGACCGTCGGGTCGTCGACGTTGACGGTGACCGAGTAGCTGGTCTTGGTCTCGTAGTCGAGCGCCGTGCCGGCCTTCAGGTAGAGGCCCGTGCGATCGGCCTCGAAGGAGCCGGCGTCGGGGCCGCTGACGGAGATGTCGTCGTTGCCGATGCCGTCCGGATCGGTGACGGTGACACCGGCGACCTTCACGCGCGCGCCCGTGCCGGTGTTCTCGGCCAGCGACGAGACGACGTCCTTGAACCCGACCGCGGTCGGAGCGGCGTTCGTGTCGTTCGACAGCTGGTAGACCCACAGCTGCGGCACGCCGATCCCGCCGCCGTTCTCGTTGACGACGTAGAGGTTGGCGTCGGAGTCCATCGTGACGCCCTCGTTGGTGATGTCCGGGATCGACAGCGCGTTGGCGTCGTCGACGATGTCGAGATGGCTCGCGATCGCACCTGAGCGGCTGACGTTGATGACCCTGCCCGACTCCTGGCTGTCGATCAGGACGTTGTCCCGCTGGGCCGACAGCGTCGCCGTCGGCAGGTTGTGCAGGGCGTAGACGTCGGAGAAGTCGCGCAGACCTGCCAGCGCCGGCGAGAACAACGGCGTGATGCCGGCGTCCTGGTCGTTGGTCGCCGGGCCGTTGGACGTCGTGCCGGCGGCGAAGTCGAGGTGCGTCTCGAAGATGTCGCTCGGCGTCAGCTCCTTGACGACGAGGAACGAGTCGTTGACGACGTCGTAGCTGGCGCCCTCGTTGCCGACGTTGCCGATGTCGGTACCGAGGTCGACGGCCTTCACCGAGGCGTCGTTGCGGTTGAGCACCGGCGGCGTGGTGGCGTCGCCGTGATACGTGACGCGGACGAGGTCGCGCTTGCGCTCCTCGCTGACGACGAGCACGGCGCCGTCGCCGCTTGCGTTGCCGCCGCTGACGTACGTGATGCCCTCGGTGTCGTCGAAGCCCGTGAGCGTCATCGAGTCGATCTTCGCGCCGGTGGCCTTGTTGATCTGGACGATCGACGTGCCCTCGTCGCCGACGACGAACAGCGAGTCCGAGACCGGGTCGTAGGTGACTCCCGAGGCCTCCTCGGCAAGCTGGTTGGTGAGGCTCACTTGTGGCGGCAGGTTGAGCTTCGCCACGCGCTTGTACTTGGCGAGGTCGATCGACGTCAAACCGCTGGCAGCGTTGGAACGGCCGGCGACAGCGACGACGAGGATCAGGGCGGCGAACGCGACGAACGCGACGACTGCGAGCTGGCGGACGCCGAGGCGGCGCGTAAGGGCGGATCTGGCGGGCATGCGGACTCCGTGTCGTGGGCACACGCCGCCGTGTGCAGGCGTGAACCGCGACGTTATGTGGCGCGCCGCCGCTTATTTGTGAACAAGATGCGACGGTCTTGAGAACGACCTGTTACCAGGCCCAGGCGCCTAGAGCGGCTGGCGGATGACGGGGCGCTTCGCCGCGCCGGCCTCGTCGAGACGGCGCACCGGCGTCGTATACGGAGCGTTCTGCGCGATCGTCGGGTCGTCGGCCGCCTCGGCGAGGATCTCGGCGATCGCGTCGGCGAAACCGTCGAGCGTCTCCTTCGTCTCGGTCTCGGTCGGCTCGACGAGCAGCGCCTCGTCGACGAGCAGCGGGAAGTAGACCGTCGGCGGGTGGTAGCCGTGATCGAGCAGGCGCTTGGCGAGATCGAGCGTCTTGATCTGCAGGTCGCGCTTCATCGGCGCGCCCGAGAGGACGAACTCGTGCATGCAGAGATCGCCGAAGGCGAGCGGCATCTGCTCGAGGACGCCGAGCTTGCGCAGCCGTGCGAGCAGGTAGTTGGCGTTCAGCACCGCGACCTCGGAGGCGTCGCGAAGCCCCTCCGCGCCGAGCGAGCAGATGTAGGCGTAGGCACGCACGAAGCAGCCGTAGTTGCCGTGGAACCCGCGCAGCCGGCCGATCGACTTCGAGTGCCCGTTGTTGGTCTCGTCGAGCAGCTCGAAGCGCGCGGGAGCGTCTCCGTCGCCGTCGCGACGAACGATTCGCGGATGCATCAGGTACGGCTCGATCCGATCCGAGACCGCGATCGGGCCGGAGCCCGGGCCGCCACCGCCGTGCGGCTGCGTGAACGACTTGTGCAGGTTGAAGTGGACGATGTCGAAGCCCATGTCGCCCGGCCGCGACTCGCCCATGACGGCGTTGAGGTTCGCGCCGTCGTAATAGAGCGTCGCGCCCGCACGGTGGACGATCGCGGCGATCTCCTCGATGTTCGTGTCGAAGATCCCGAGCGTGTTCGGGTTCGTCAGCATCAGGCAGGCGGTGTCGTCGCCGGCCTTCGCGCGCAGGTCGTCGAGGTCGACGCCGCCGTCGGCGTTGGTCGCGACCTTGACGACCTCCATCCCGGCCATCGTCACCGTCGCCGGGTTCGTCCCGTGCGCCGTGTCGGGCGTCAGCACCTTCGTTCGGTGCGACTCGCCGCGGTCGGCGTGATAGGCCTTCGTCAGCAGCACGCCGGCAAGCTCGCCGTGTGAGCCGGCGCTCGGCTGCAGCGAGACGTGCGGCAGGCCCGCGACCTCGCCCAGCGCGCGCTCGAGGTTCCACATCAGCTCCAGCGCGCCCTGCGCCCGCGCGGGATTCTGCAGCGGGTGCAGCTTCGCGTGGCCGGGCAGCGCGGCGACGCGCTCGTGCAGGCGCGGGTTGTGCTTCATCGTGCAGGAACCGAGCGGGTAGAAGCCCGAGTCGAGATCGAAGTTGCGCTTCGACAGGCGCACGTAGTGACGCACGAGCTCGGGCTCGGAGACCTCCGGCAGGCGCGGGCCCTGCGCGCGGCGAAAGCGCTCGGGCAGCAGGCCGTCGACGTGATCGACGCCCGTGCCGGGGGCGACGAACGCGCGCCGTCCCGGCGAGCCGGCCTCGAAGATCGTCAGCGTCGGGTCGGGCGCGAGGCTCATGCTCCGACGACCTCCCGTGCGGCGCCGGCGGAGCTCTCGGCGGCGACCGCGTCGGCGAGCACCGCGGCGAGGCGGTCGATGTCGGCACGGCTGCGGCGCTCGGTGATCGCGACGAGCAGACCCGGCTCGTCGATGCCGAGGCGCTCGAGCGGCAGCCCCGGGTTGACGCCGGCGGCGACACAGCGATCGACGACGCCCTCGACGGTCCCGTGCTCTCCCAGCTCGAGCCGCAACGCGAACTCGCGCACGACCGGCTGCGCGTGCAGCGGCTCGACGCCGTCGATCGCGCCGAGCGTCTCGCGGGCGTAGTGCGTCCGCTGGAGCAACAACTCGCCGAGCTCGACGATCCCCTGGCGGCCGAGCCACGACAGGTAGACGACGCCGGCGAGCGCGTTCAGCGCCTGGGCGGTGCAGATGTTCGACGTCGCCTTCTCACGGCGGATGTGCTGCTCGCGCGTCTGCAGCGTCAGCACGAAGCCGCGGCGGCCGTCGGTGTCGACGGTCTCGCCAGCGATCCGCCCCGGCATCCGCCGCAGGTGCTCCTCGGTCGCGGCGAAGAAGCCGAACGACGGGCCGCCGAAGTCGAGCCGGTTGCCGAGCGTCTGGCCCTCGCCGACGCAGACGTCGACGCCGCACTCGCCGGGCGGGACGAGGATCCCGAGCGGGATCGGGTCGTAGGCGGCGATCGCGACCGAGCCTTCGGGCTTGACCGCCGTGAGCGCCGCGACGTCCTCGACGGCGCCGAGCACGTTCGGCTGCTGGAGGAAGATCGCGCCGACGTCGTCGCTCATCGCGGCGGCCCACGCGTCGGGGTCGGTGACGCCGTCACGCAGCGGCACCTCGACGACCTCCGCACCGAAGCCGGCGGCGTACGTGCGCAGCGTCTCGAGCGCGTGCGGGTGCAGGCCGGCCGAGGCGACGAAGCGCGGGCGGCCGTTCGCGAGCCGCGCGAGGTAGCCGGCGCTTGCCAGCGCGCTCGGGCCCTCGTAGACCGACGCGTTGGAGACCGGCAGCGCCGTCAGCTCGCTGATCGCGGTCTGGTACTCGAACATCACCTGCAGGTTGCCCTGCGAGACCTCGGGCTGGTACGGCGTGTAGGGCGTCAGGAACTCCGAGCGCTCCATCAGCATGTCGATCACGGCCGGCACGTAGTGGTCGTACATGCCGGCACCGAGGAAGCTGATCTCGTCTTCGGCCGACACGTTGCGGGCCGCGAGCTCGCGCAGATGCGTGTAGACGTCCTGCTCGGCCATCCCGGCAGGCAGCTCGAGCGGGCGGCCGAGCCGGACGGAGGCCGGGATCTGGCGGTCGAACAGCTCCTGCACCGAGCTGACGCCGATCGTCTCGAGCATCGCCCGGAGGTCCTGGTCGGTGACGGAGGTGTAGGTCGACATCGGCGCTCGGTTCCCGTCAGTCGAGGAGGGCGGTGTAGGCCGCGACGTCGAGCAGCCCATCACGCTCGGACGGATCGCTCAGGCGCACCTGCACGAGCCAGCCGTCGCCGTAGGGATCGTCGTTGATCGCCTCGGGCCCGTCACCGAGTGCCGCGTTGACGGCGACGACCTCGCCGGACATCGGTGCGACGACGTCGGAGACGGCCTTGACCGACTCGACCTCGGCGTAGGCCTCGCCGGCCGCGATCGTCGTGCCGACCTTCGGCGGGTCGATGAAGACGACCTCGCCGAGGGCGTCCTGGGCGAACCAGGTGATGCCGAACGTGGCCAGGCCGTCACCGTCGATCCGAGCCCAGTCGTGCTCGGGGTGGTAGAGCAGATCGTCGGGGTAGCTTGCGTCAGCCATCGCTGTCCTTGCCGTTGCTGTCCTTGACATAGAGCGGCTTCGTCGTGACGACCGCCGGGCGCAGCTTTCCGCGGACGTCGATCTCGAAGCTGGTTCCGGGCTCGGCACGCTCACTCGGGACGTACGCGAGCCCGACGCCGATCCCGAGGCTCGGCGAATGCGTGCCGCTGGTGACGACCCCGCCGCCGACGACCGGGTTGCCCTGGCGGGCGATCCCGCCGCCGGTGATCTTGAACGGCACGAGCCGCTCCGATCCGGCACCGTTCACACGTGCGCCGCGCACGGCATCGGCACCGATGAAGCCCGTGTCCTCCTTGCAGGCCCAGCCGAGCCCGGCCTCGATCGGCCCGCGATCCTCGCTGAGGTCGTTGCCGTAGAGGTGAAAGCAGGCCTCGAGCCGCAAGGTGTCGCGCGCGGCGAGGCCGGCGGGCTTGGCGCCCCGGCGGACGATGTCGTCCCAGACGCGGCCCGCGTCGGCGGGCGGAAGCAGCAGCTCGACGCCGTCCTCGCCCGTGTAGCCGGTGCCGCAGACGAGCATCCGCACGCCGGCGACCGTGCGCTCACCGACGGTCATCCGCGCCGGCAGCGGGCGGTCGCTCGCGGCCTGGACGATCTCGCGCGCTCGCGGGCCCTGGACTGCCAGCATCGCGTAGCGATCGGCGACGTCCTCGACCGTCGCGTCGAATTCCGGCGCCCACCGCCGGAACCAATCCACGTCGCGCTCGTGGTTTGCGGCGTTGGTGATCGTCAGGAAGCGGTCGGCCCCGAGGCGGTAGGTGAAGAGGTCATCGAGCACGCCGCCGTCCTCGCGGCAGAGGACGCTGTACTGCGCGCCGCCGACCGGGATCTGGGCGACGTCGTTGGACAGCAGCCGCTGGAGCAGGTCGAGCGCCTGCGGCCCTGACGTCTCGATCTCGCCCATGTGCGAGACGTCGAAGACGCCGGCGGTCGTGCGCACGGCCTCGTGCTCGGCGCCGACACCGTCGTACTGCACCGGCATCTCCCAGCCCGCGAAGGGCACCATCCGAGCGCCCGCGTCGACATGCCGGCCGTGAAGCGGCGTACGGCGGATATCGGTCTGCGAGGGGGCGGCCACCGGCGCGCAGGCTACTGCCTGCCGGGCGGGGCGGGCGGGGTCAGATCAGCGCAGGAACGGCGGGACGTCGATGTCGTCGTCGCTGATCTCCAGCGACGAGCGCTGCCCCGCGTCGATCCGCGGGCCGCGGTCTCGACCGCGATCGCGGGTCTGCTCGCGGGCCGTGCGCGGGCGTGCGCGGCCGTGGTCGAAGCCGGTTGCGATCACCGTCACGCGGACGTCTTCGCCCTGGTCCTCGTCGAGCACGGTGCCGAAGATGATGTTGGCGTTCGAGTCGGCGGCGTTCTGGACGATCTCCGCGGCCTCGTTGACCTCGAACAGGCCGAGGTCGCGGCCGCCGGTGATGCTGATCAGGATGCCGGTGGCGCCCTCGACGCTCTCCTCGAGCAGCGGGCTCGAGATCGCCAGCCGCGCGGCCTCGGCGGCGCGGTCCTCGCCGGAGCCGGTGCCGATGCCCATCAACGCCGAGCCGGCGTCGGTCATGATCGTCCGCACGTCGGCGAAGTCGAGGTTGATCAGGCCCGGGATCGTGATCAGGTCGGTGATGCCCTGGACGCCTTGGCGCAGGACGTCGTCTGCGAGCCGGAACGCGTCGAGGATCGTGGTGCGGCGCTCGACGATCGCGAGCAGCTTCTCGTTCGGGATCACGATCAGCGTGTCGACGACCTCGCGCAGGCGCTCGATGCCCTCGTCTGCCTGGCGGCGGCGCTGCGAGCCTTCGAACTCGAACGGCCGAGTGACGACGCCGACCGTCAGGGCGCCGATCTCGTTCTTGGCGATCTCGGCGATGATCGGAGCGGCGCCGGTGCCCGTGCCGCCGCCCTCACCGGCGGTGATGAAGACCATGTCGGCGCCCTTCAGCGCCTCCTTGATCTCGTCGCGCGACTCGGCCGCGCTGGCGAAGCCGACCTCCGGGTTGGCACCGGCGCCGAGGCCCTTGGTGACCTCGTGGCCGATGTTGAGCTTGATGTCGGCGTCGCACATCTGCAACGCCTGCGAGTCGGTGTTCGCCGCGATGAACTCGACGCCGCGAAGACCCGCGTCGACCATCCGGTTGACCGCGTTGGTGCCACCGCCGCCGATGCCGACGACCTTGATGACCGCGAGGTAGCTGCCGCTTTCCATGATGGTTTCGTCCGACCCTCGAGTTAGCCTGAAGTGTTTTCGAGCACGGAACGGCATGCCCGGCCAGAGCACCGTAGGGCGCCAAGGCACGGAAGTCTAGAGCGCAAGAGCCGTTGCAGGTTCTTGAACTCTCAAGTCTTACTCGAGTGTTTGGCTACGCGGAACCCTGTAGCTCTCCTTGACCGTTGCCCGGCCGGAAGCCGCCGGCGGCGGGGTACTCCGGGATCCGGAGCTCGATGTAGCTCGCGCCTTGCGAGTCGTCGTCGCCGAGCACCTCGGCAGCCGCGAGCCACTTCGCCTCGAGCCGCGTCGCGGGGCCGAAGTAGAGCCGCGGGCCGTTGACGAGGTACGCGGTCAGGCCGTGCGGCCCGAGCTCGACCCGGGCGACGTGCCGCCGGAGTGCTGTGGGCGCGGCACCGAGCAACGCCGCGAGCCGCAGCGGCGTGCGCTCGGCAAGGTGGGCTCCCGCCGGCGGCGCCGACGCCGGGATCAGCGGCAGGCCGACGGCCGACGTGTCCTCGAGGACGGTGCCGTCGGCGGCGACGGCCGCACGGCCGGAGCCGAACGCGAGCGCGCCGACGGCGACGTACTGGTGGACGGTCACCCGCAGCGTGCTCGGGAACTTGCGCTGAACGTCGATCCCCTCGACGACGGGGAAGTCGCTGACCGCGGCGCGGAGGCGATCGCCGCGAACGTGGAGCGTGCTCATCCCCTCGGCGGCGTCGGTGATCGCGGCACGGATGCCGGTGGCGTCCTCGCCGCTGACGCCCGTGATCTCGACGTGCTTGACGGCGACGATCGGCGAGTCGCGAAACCAGAACGCGGTCGGCACGAGCACCGCGAGAGCGACGAGCGCGATCGTCGCGGTGCGCCGCGTCGGTCGTCGCAGCGAGACCCGCAACGCGGGCGCGGGCAACCGGGGTGTCGCGACGCGCGCCATCCGCGACCTCCTTCGACGGCCGGGCCCGCCATCCTTCCGGCGACGGAATCCGATCGCGGGGTCAGAGCTCACGAGCCGCCGGACGGGAGACGCACGCCCGAGAAGGTACGTTCCGCGGATGACGCGACGGCTCGCGGAGCTGACGACGCTGCGCCTCGGAGGACCACCGCGACAGCTGCTCGAGGCAGCGAGCGAATCTGAGCTCGTCGCCGCCGTGACAGCCGCCGACGATGCCGGCGAACCGCTGCTCGTCCTGGCGGGCGGCAGCAACATCGTCGCCGACGACGACGGCTTCCCGGGAACAGTCGTGCTCGTCCGCAGCCGCGGCGTCGTCCGCGACGGCGCACGGATCGAGGTCGCCGCCGGCGAGCCGTGGGATCCGCTGACCGCGCGCTGCGTGGCCGACGGGCTGGCCGGCTTCGAGTGCCTCGCCGGGATCCCCGGCTCGGTCGGCGCGACGCCGATCCAGAACGTCGGCGCCTACGGCCAGGAGGTCGCCGAGACAATCGTCTCCGTGCGCGCGCTCGATCGCCGCAGCGGCGACGTCGCGACGCTCTCCCCTGCGGACTGCGACTTCGGCTATCGCTCGAGCGCGTTCAAGCGCGACCCCGAGCGCTGGGTCGTGCTCACGGTCACGTTCGAGCTCGAACCGTCACCGTCCTCGGGGCCGCTGCACTATGCCGAGCTCGCCCGCAGCCTCGGCGTGTCGGTCGGCGCGAGCGCGCCGCTCGGCGACGTTCGTGACGCCGTGCTGGTGCTGCGGCGAAGCAAGGGCATGGTGCTCGACGATGCTGACGCCGACACGCGCAGCGCCGGCTCGTTCTTCACCAACCCGATCCTCGGCGCGGACGCGTTCGACGCACTGCGGGCGCGAAGCGACGAACCGGTCCCGGCCTGGCCCGAGCCCGACGGCCGCGTCAAGACCTCCGCTGCGTGGCTGATCCAGCGCGCCGGCTTCGATCGCGGCTTCGGCGACCCGGCCGGCATCGCGATCTCGTCCAAGCACGCGCTCGCGCTGACGAACCGCGGTGGCGGCAGCGCCGCCGAACTGCTGGCGCTCGCGCGAGAGATCGCCGCCGGCGTCCGCGCGACGTTCGGCGTCGCGCTCGAGCCGGAGCCGCGGCTCGTCGGGCTCGACTGGCCTTAGGCGGCGAGCCGCCGGCCGAGCGCGTCGACGTCGCCGGCCCCGAGGATCAGGCACAGGTCGCCGTCGCGCAGGCGCTGCCGCAACACCGGCTCAGCGTCCTCGAACGCAGGCATCCACAGCACCTCGCGGCCGCCGGCGGCGTCCGCCGCCGCCTCGGCGACGAGCAGCCCGGTGATCCCGGGGAAGTCCTCGGCACGCTCTCGCGCCGGATAGACGTCGAGCACGCAGACGACGTCCGCCGACGCCAGCGCCGCGCCGAACTCGCGGTGCAGGTGGGCCGTACGGGAATAGAGGTGCGGCTGGAAGACGGCGACCACGCGCCGCGCCCGCAGCGTCCGTGCCGCGGCGATCGTCGCCGCGACCTCAGTCGGGTGGTGGGCGTAGTCGTCGATCAGGCGCGCACCGCTCGGCGTCGCGCCGAGTGGCTGGAAGCGCCGCCCGGCGCCCGTGAAGCTCCTGAGCGCCGCGGCCGCCGCGGCGACGTCGGCTCCGGCAAGGCGACAGGCGGCGAGCGCCGCTGCGGCGTTGCGGGCGTTGTGCTCGCCGGGCACGACGAGCTCGACCTCGACGCCCTCGGCGCGGAAGCGCGAGCCGCCCTCGGTCAGCACGAGCTGCTCCGGAGCGAACGTCGTCACGCCACCGGGAGCGAGCCACTCGAGCCCCGAAGCGACGACGCGCTCGGGCGCCCCGTCGAGGAACGCCGCGAACGCCTGCTCGAGCTCCCCGACAGACGTGTAGGCGGCGTGGTGGTCGAGCTCGACGTTCGTCAGCACGGCGATGTCGACGTCGAGCGACAGCATCGAGCGATCCGACTCGTCGGCCTCGACCACGAGCCACTCCCCGCTCCCCCAGGCCGCGTTCGCGCCCGTCGTCGTCAGCGACCCGCCGATCAGGTAGCCGGGGTCGTCGCCTGCGGCCAGCAGCGCGTGCGCGACCATCGACGACGTCGTCGTCTTGCCGTGCGCTCCGGCGACGGCGATCACCTTGCGGAGCGTCGTCAGCTCGCCGAGCAGCTCGGCGCGACTGCGGTCGGCCAGCCCGCGCCGGGCCGCCGCGACGCGCTCCGGGTTGTCGGCGGGGATCGCGGTCGAGTGGAAGACCTCGGCGCCATCCGGGACGTTGGCGCCGTCGTGACCGATCGCGACCTCGACCCCGGCCGCCCGCAGCGGTCCGAGATACGGCGACTCGCTGCGATCGGACCCGCTCACCTCGGCCCCGAGCGCCCGCGCGGCGATCGCGTAGGCGCTCATGCCGGCACCGCCGATGCCGACGATGTGGATCCGGCGCCCCGCCCACGGGCGCTCAGCCATCGGAGTGTCCGCTCGAACGCCTTGCGGCGGCGGTCAGCTCGCCCGCGATCTCCGCTGCCGCCTGCGGCCGTGCCAGCGCCGCCGAGGCACGCGCCATCGCCGCCAGCTCACCGTGGTCGGCGAGCAGCGTCGCGACCTGCCGCGCCAGGCGCTCGGGCGTCAGCTCCGCGTCGGCGATGATCGTCGCGGCGCCCGCGTCGGCCATCCAGCGCGCGTTCGACGTCTGGTGATCGGCGGTCGCGTGCGGGTACGGGATCAGGATCGCGGGCCGGCCGTGTGCCGTGACCTCGAAGATCGAGCCGCCCGCGCGCGCGATGACGAGGTCGCTCGCCGCCAGCGCCGGCCCGAACGGGTCGATGTAAGGACGCAGGTCGTAACGGGAGCTGTGAACGCGTCTCGCAAGACCCTCGTAGTCGCGCTCCCCGCTCGCATGGATGACGCGAAACGGCGCGTCGGCGAAGGCCTCGATCGCGGCCTCGTTGATCGAGCGAGCCCCGAGCGAGCCGCCGAAGACGAGCACGCACGTGTCGTGACCGGCGATGTTGAACCGCGCACGCGCCGCCGCGCGGTCGGTGAACGGCGGCGGCACCGGGCGGCCCGTGACGAGATAGCGCCGGCCTTCGCGGCCGGCGATCGGGAAGGCGAGGCAGACTCGCGCCGCGAAGCGCTCCAGCAGCCGGTTCGCCAGGCCGAGGTGACTGTCGGCCTCGGTGAGCACGAGCGGGATCCGCAGCAGCGCGGCCGCCGCGCCGACCGGCCCGGCGACGTAGCCGCCGCCGCCCATCACGGCGTCGGGGCGCAGCTGCCGCAGCAACGCGATGCTGGCGACGACGGCGCGCAGCGCCTTCAGCGCCGCGCGGGCGGCGTGCAGCGGGTTCGACCGGCTCAGGCCCTCGACCTCGATCGGGTACAGGACATAGCCGGCGGCGGGCACGAGATCGCGCTCGGCGCGCTCGCCGCCGATGAAGACGACGTCGGTGCCGTCAGCCCGCAGCGCGTCGGCGACCGCCAGCGCGGGCACCACGTGCCCCGCCGTCCCGCCGGCTGCGATGACCACTCTCACGCCGCGATCCTTCCACGACGCGCAGCGGGATACGTCCGCCGTCGGCGACATTGAGCAGCAGACCCATGCCCGCGAGCAGCACGACGAGGTTCGTCGACCCGTAGGAGATGAACGGCAGCGGCACGCCCGTCAGCGGCGCCAGACCGAGCACGGTGAAGACGTTGAGCGTCGCCTGGCAGAGGATCAGCGACGTGATCCCGGCAGCCAGCAGCTGCGCGTAGGTGCCCTTCGCCTTCTGGGCGATGCGGAAGCCCGCGTACGCGAGCAGGCCATAGAGGAAGAGGATCGCGCAGACGCCGATCATCCCAAGCTCCTCGCCGATCACCGCGAGGATGAAGTCGGTGTGCGCCTCGGGCAGATAGAAGATCTTCTGCACGGACTCGCCGAGGCCGACGCCGTGGAAGCCGCCCGAACCCAGCGCGATCTGGCCCTGGACCGACTGGAAGCCCGACGTCGACGCGTGCGCCCAGGGGTCGAGGAACGACGTCAGCCGAGCCCGCCGATACGGCTCGATCGCGGCGAAGAGGAGGATCAGGCCGCCGAGCCCGGCGCCGGCGAACGCCAGATGGCGCAGCGGCAGGCCCGCGGCGATCAGCACGCACGCGGTCGTGCCGGCGACGACGAGCGCGGTGCCGAGG
>DASRHW010000060.1:0-14999 GCA_035650375.1 Solirubrobacteraceae bacterium
GCCGGCGGGCGAAGGTTGCTGTGATCCCGAACGCGCCGCCTACTCCGAGCCGGTCTCCCAGACGTCCACGGCATGGCCGAGCACGGGATTGTGGATCTGCGCGCCGATCGTCATCCCCAGCTTCTCGGCGACCCGCTGCGAGCGGACGTTGTCGGGATGGATGATCGAGATCAGCGACGGCAGCGCGAGCCGGCCGAGCGCGTCGTCGCGCGCAGCGACCGCCGCTTCGGTCGCGTAGCCGCCTCCCCACGTCCTTGTGGCCAGCCGCCAGCCGAGCTCGGGACGGTGCGCGACGGCAGGCAGGAAGCCCGGGTAGCCGACACCGACAAAGCCGATCAGTCCACCGCCGGCGAGCGGCTCGACCGCCCACGGCCCGAAGCCGTGCCGGTCCCAGTGGTCGGCGATCTGGCCGTGGAACAATTCGACCGAACGCTCGTCGATCGGCCGGTTGAGATAGCGCGTGACGTCGGCGTCGCGATTGATCGCCATCATCGGCGCCTCGTCGTCGTCGCGCCAGCGGCGCAACCGCAGCCGTGCCGTGAGCAGCTCGACCGTCATCCGTGCCGCACCGTCGGTCGGTGTCAGCCCGACGCCGCGACCTGCTCGAGCTCCGGCTGGCCGGGCTCGTAGGCGTGCTTGGGCACGTCGCCCCACAGTTGCTCGAGGCGGTAGAAACCGCGCGTCTCGGGCGTGAACACGTGGACGACGACGTCGAGGTAGTCCATCAGCACCCAGCGCGACTCCGTCAGCCCCTCGACGCGCCGCGGCAGCAGCCCGTGCTCGTTCTTCATCCCGATGTGGATCGCGTCGTGGATCGCGCGGACCTGCCGGTCGGTGTTGCCCGTCGCGATGACGAAGAAGTCGGTGTAGCCCGAGACGCCGCGCAGGTCGACCTCGACGATGTCGATCGCCTTGCGGTCGGCGGCGTAGGCGGCGCACAGCAGGGCGGTGCGCTCGGGTGCGTTCATCGGTACAGGCCCTCCTGGGCGATCCGCGCCGCGACGGCGTCGGGCACGAAGTAGCGCAGCGGCCGCCCCGCGGCCACGCGTGAGCGGATGTCGGTTGACGAGAGGTCGATGCGGGGCATGTCGAAGAAGTCGATGCGATCGCCAAGCGGTGCCAGGCGGGTCTCGATGTCGGCGCGGATCGTGCCCTTGCGCTCGGCGACGCCGAGGCGGGCGAGCCGCATGATCTCGGCCGGCTCGCGCCATGTCGGCAGGCTCAGCGCCATGTCGCCGCCGACGATGAAGGTCAGGTCGTCACCCGATCCGTTCGCATCAAGTTCCCGCAGGGTATCGACCGTGAACGACTCCCCCCCGCGCTCGACCTCGAGATCGAGCACGCAGAGCCCCTCAACGCCCTCGACCGCGAGCCGGCACAGCTCGAGCCGCGTCTCCGGCCCGGGGTCGGCGGCGACCTGCTTGTGCGGCGGACGGCAGGCCGGGACGAGCGCCACTCGGTCGAGTCCGAGCTGGACGCGCGCCTCCTGGGCGCAGATCAGATGCCCGACGTGCGGCGGGTTGAACGTCCCTCCGAGGACGCCGAGCGAGCTCAGGAGCCGCCGCCCGCCGTCATCGCCGCACGTGGCCGTCGCCCTCGACCACGTACTTCGTCGTGCAGAGCTCGCGCAGGCCGATGGGGCCGCGGGCGTGGAGCTTCTGCGTCGAGATGCCGATCTCGGCTCCCATCCCGAACTCGCCACCATCGGTGAAGCGCGTCGAGGCGTTGACGTAGACGCAGGCGGCGTCGACGCCGAGCCGGAAGGCGCGAGCCGAGCCGGCGTCGCCGGTCACGATCGCCTCCGAGTGGCCGGAACCATGCACGTTGATGTGCTCGATCGCCTCGTCGACGGAGTCGACGACGCCGACCGCCAGCACCAGCGCGAGGAACTCCTCGTCCCAATCGGCGTCCGTCGCATCATGCAGATCGGGCGCTTGATCGCCGGCGAGCGCGCGCGTGCGCCCGTCGACGCGCAGCTCGACGCCCGCGTCACGCAGCGACCGCAGCACGCGCGGCAGAAACGCCGGCGCCGCCTCGGCGTGGACCAGCAGCGTCTCGACGGCATTGCAGACACCCGGTCGCTGCGTCTTGGCGTTGAGCACGATCCGCTCGGCCGCATCGAGGTCGGCGCCGGCGTCGACGAAGACGTGGCAGTTGCCCGACGCCGCGTAGATCACCGGCACGGTCGCGACTTCGCGCAGCGCGGCCTTCAGCCCCTCGCCACCGCGCGGGATGATCAGGTCGACGAGCCCGTCCTGGCGAGCGAGCTCGGCGAGCGCGTCGCGGCCGCCCTCGACGAGCCCGACGGCTCCGTCAGGCGCGTGCGCGGCGGCGACCGCCGCGAGCGCCGCGTTGGAGTGCGCGGCGCTGGACGAGCCGCGCAGGACGATCGCGTTGCCCGACTTCAGGCACAGCGCGGCGGCGTCGATCGTGACGTTCGGACGGGCCTCGTAGACGACGGCGACGACGCCGAGCGGAACGCGCTCCTTGCGCAGCTCGAGGCCGTTCGGCAGGCGGTGGCCGTCGATGACCTCGCCGACCGGGTCGGGAAGCGCCGCGACGGCGCGAACCTGGCCGGCGATCGCCGCGACGCGACCCTCGTCGAGCCGCAGCCGGTCGAGCAGCGCGTCGCTGAGGCCGGCTTCACGCCCGGCGGCCATGTCGAGCGCGTTCGCCTCCAGGATCGTCTCGGTGCGAGCGACGAGATCGTCGGCGATCGCGTGCAGCAGCGCATCTTTCGCGGCGCTGTCGAGGCGTGCGAGACGACGTGACGCCGCACGCGCGGCGATACAGACCTCGGCGACCGTCGGCTGGGTCGTGGTGGCCACGCCGGGAAGGGTAGCCCGGCTAGCGCCGGCCGACGCTCAATCCAACACCAGGTAATCGCAGTGCACGGCCTCGTCGGAGGCGTGCGGCAGCAGCTCGCGGACCCGCGTGGACTTCTCGCCGGCGACGCTGCGCAGGTCGTCGGCGGCGTAGTTGCTGATGCCCTTGCCGACGTAGCCACCATCGCCGACGACCTCGACCGCGTCACCGGCGTCGAACGAGCCGCGAACTTCGACGATCCCGACCGGCAGCAGCGACCGGCCGCCTTCGCGCAGCGCCCGTGCGGCGCCGGCGTCGACGACGATCGTGCCGTGCGTCGGCTTGGCGTACTTGAGCCAGAGCTTGAACGACGAGTAGCCCTGGGCGCGCGCCGGAAAGCGCGTCCCCGGAGGACTCCCGTCGAGCGTCGCCGTCAGCGCCTCGGCGGAAAGGCCGTTGCAGATCGCGGTCGGGATCCCTGCCGCCGTCGCCATCTCGGCGGCGACGACCTTCGAGCGCATCCCGCCCGACCCGAGCGGCGACGTGCCGGCGCCGATGTCGAGCGCGTGCAACCCATCGAAGTCCGTGACCTCGTCGACGAGCCGTGCGTCCGGGTCGACGCGCGGATCGGCGGTGTAGAGGCCGTCGATGTCGGTCAGCAGCACGAGCAGGTCGGCGCCGATCAGGATCGCGACCTGCGCGGCAAGGAAGTCGTTGTCGCCGAACGAGATCTCGTCCGTGGCCGTCGTGTCGTTCTCGTTGATGACCGGCACGACGCGCCAGTCGAGCAGCCGCGCCAGCGTCCGGCGCGCGTTGAGGTAGTGGCCGCGAGCGCTGAGGTCGAAGAACGTGAGCAGGACCTGGGCGCTCGTCACGCCCTTGTCCGCCAGCAGCTCGTCGTAGACGCGGTAGAGCTTGCCCTGACCGACGGCGCTCGCGGCCTGGAGGTCCTCGATCTCGCGCGGACGCACGGCAAGGCCCATGATCTCCATCCCACGCGCGATCGCGCCGCTGGTGACGATCACGACGTCGTCCCCGCCGGCATGGCGGCGAGCGACCTCGTCGCAGATCGAGCGCAGGACGTCCGCGCGCAGCGCCCGCGCATCGTCCGCGACGATGCTCGATCCGAGCTTGATGACGATCCGTGCCACGGGCGGAGACTAGGAGCTTCGGCCTCCCATCGCCGCAAAGCGGCGACGTCCGGACGACGTTACGGATCCAGGTCGAACACGATGCCGGCGATCTCGACGTCCTCACCGGCGTGGAAGCCCTGTTCCTCGAGCGCGCGGATGACGCCCATTCGCCGCAGCGTGCGCTCGATGTGCGCGAGCGCCTCCTCGTTCTCGAGATCGTGGCGGCCGATCAGGCGATCGACGCGCGGCCCGCTGACGCGCCAGCCGTCTCCGTCACGCTCGACTTCGTAGCCGAGGCCGCCGGGGCGGAAGACCATGTGCTCGGCCTCGGGAAGCTCGATGCCGCCGGCGATCGACAGCGCCGGCACGCTGCGAAGCAGCTCGAGCTTGAGCTCCTCGAGGCCCTCGCCCGTCGCGCTCGAGCTGACCATGACCGGGATCTCCTCCCCCAGGCGCTCGCGCCACGCGGCTGCCGCCGCCTCCGCGACGTCGGGTGTCACGAGGTCGGACTTCGACAACATCAGCAGCCGTGGCAGCGTCGCGAGCCGGGCGTCATGCGCCGCAAGCTCCGCCTCGATCGTCGCGTGATTGTCGACCGGGTCGGAGCCGTCGAGCGGCGCCAGCTCGAGCACGTGGACGAGCAGCCGCGTGCGCTCGACGTGGGCGAGGAACTCGTGACCGAGGCCCGCGCCGTCGCTGGCGCCCTCGATCAGCCCGGGGATGTCGGCGATCACCAGCTGGCGCTCGGCGCCGTCGAGCGTGCCGAGCACCGGTTCCAACGTCGTGAACGGATACGAGGCGATCTTCGGGGCGGCACGGGTCACACGCGACAGCAGCGACGACTTGCCGGCGTTCGGCAGCCCGACGAGGCCGACGTCGGCGAGCAGCTTCAGGCGCAGATCGAGCCACGCCTCGTCGCCGGGCAGGCCACGCTCGGCGATCCGCGGCGCCTGTCGCGTCGCCGAGGCGAAGCGGCGGTTGCCGCGGCCGCCCGACCCACCACGCGCGACGACCGCCTCCTGGCCGGGGCGAATCAGGTCGTAGACGGCGCCGTCGTCGGTCCTGATCTGCGTCCCCGGCGGCACGCGGATCGCGAGCACGTCGCCGTCGGCGCCGTGCCGGTTCGAGCCCTCGCCATGGCCGCCGCGTTGCGCTTTGTAGTTCGAGCGGCGCTTGAAGCTCTGCAGATCGCGCATCGAGTCGTCGCACAGCAACACGACGTTTCCGCCGTAACCGCCGTCGCCACCATCGGGACCGCCCAGCGGAACGTGCGCCTCACGGCGGAAGCTCAGACAGCCGTTGCCCCCGGCCCCCGCCTCGACGAAGATCCGTGCCGTGTCGTAGAGCACCGTGCGTAGGGTATGAGGCATGTCCGATTCGCCCGTCCTCGTGATCACCGGAGCGTCGAGCGGCATCGGCGCCGCGACCGCGCGGCACGCCGTCGCCGCGGGCTATCGCGTCGTCCTCGCGGCACGCAGCGCCGACAAGCTCGACCCGCTCGCGGCCGAGATCGACGGCCTGGCCGTACCGACCGACGTCACCGTCTGGGAGGACAACGAGGCGCTGATCGCCCGCGCGCTCGAGGCGTACGGACGGGTCGACGCGGTCTTCGCCAACGCCGGCTTCGGCGCCAAGCGCGGCTGGCTCGAGGAGACCCCCGAGTTCTGGCGAGAGATGGTCCTGACCAACGTCCTCGGCGCGGCCTACACCGCCCGCGCGGCGTTCGAGGCGCTCACGGCAAGCCGCGGCCACCTGCTGCTGACCGGCAGCGTCGCCGGCCGGCGCGCCATCTCCGGATCGCTCTACTCGTGCACCAAGCACGCGGTGACGGCGATGGGCGAATCGCTGCGCCAGGAGTTCAACGGCACCGGGGTCCGTGTGACGCTGATCGAGCCCGGCATGGTCGACACGCCGTTCTTCGAGAACAAGCCGACGGGCGCACTCGAAGCCGATGACATCGCCCGCGCCGTGATCTACGCGCTCTCACAGCCACCGCACGTCGACGTCAACGAGATCCTGATCCGCCCGGTGACGCAGGAGCTGTAGCGAGCCGCGCCGAAGCCGGCGACGACGATCGCTTGGTGAGCCGCGAGTCTCCGGCCTCGAATCGGCGTCCACCAGACCCGACCGAGCGACTCCGCGTGCCGAGCAGACCTGCGACCGATCGGGACGCAAAAGACGATCAGCAACAGCCCGACGGCGGAGAACAGCACACCGAGGATCACCGGCGCAGGATGCCACCCAGGCGCCCGCGTGTACCTGCAGCCAGGTGGGCCGACCTACCAGCCACTATGGCGCACAACTCAGCCACCCCCGGAGATGCGAGCGCCGACGGGCGGGCGCGGGCACCAACGCCCGCGTCAGGCGCGGACGCGTGGGTGTCCGGCCGGACGCTCCCGGTTCGGAGCCGGAGGCGGAGAGCCGGTCCGGCGGACGCCCACGCGGTAGCGCGCACCGCAAGCGGTCGCCCTACCGCAACGCCAGCCGAAGCTACGCAGCGTCAGAAGGAACGACGTTCACGACGCGCTTACCGCGCTTGCTCGTGAACTCCAACACGCCCGCTGCCTTTGCGTACAGCGTGTCGTCCTTGCCGATGCCGACGCCCTCGCCCGGGTTGAAGCGGGAGCCGCGCTGACGGACGATGATCTCGCCGCCCGTCACGACCTCGCCGGCGAACACCTTGACGCCGAGCCGCTGCGCGTTCGAGTCACGTCCGTTGCGGGATGAGCCGAGGCCCTTCTTGTGTGCCATTAGGCCTTGATCTCCGTGATCTCCAGGCGCGTGAGCTCCTGCCGGTGGCCGGCGAGCTTCTTGTATCCGCGCTTGGGCTTGAACTTGAACACCCGCAGCTTCGGGCCGCGAATGTGCTCGACGACCTTGGCGGCGACGCTGGCGTTGGCCAGCGCGTCACCGAACGCGATCTCGTTCGAGCGAACGAGCACCGGCTCGAGCGCGACGGTCGCGCCCTCTTCGGCATGCAGCCGCTCGACGAGCAGGGTCATCCCCTTCTCGACGCGGTACTGCTTGCCACCTGTCTTGACGATTGCGTACATGCTCTACTCGCTGGCCGCTGGGGCCGTCGCATCTGACTCTTGTTCGGTCTTGGCAGCCGAACGGCGCCGACCACCTCTGCGGCCACGGCGCCGAGGCTTCGATTCTACTGCCTCGTCGTCGTCACCCGCCTCAGCAGCCGCGGCGGTCGTCGTGCCGTTGCGCGCGGGCTCCGCGAGCGGCTCGCCGATGGCGGTCGCGCGGGCCTCGGTGCGGCCGGCCTCGTCGATGCGAACGAGCACCTTGCTGCCGACGAGCCCACCGCCCCCGGTGACCGAGACGATGTAGCCGTCGACCTTGGCGACGGCGTCGTCGACGTTGTACATGTGCGGCTCGACGATGCTGACGAGCACCTCGTCGCCGACCGCGAACGGAACGGCCCGCTCGGCGACCTCGTCGGCGGCGCCCTGCAGCGTCACCTCGAAGTGGTCGAGCGGCAGGCCCTCGTTGCCCTCGAAGAAGAACAGCTTCTTCGTCTCGGCCTCGAGCTGGCGCAGCACACGCGCGCCGTCACCGGTGAACTGCGAGCTGACGCGCGGGTTCATGCGGACGAGGAACGCCTCATCGCGCTTGAGCGTCTTCGCCGCGATCTCGCGCAGGTGACGCTCGAACTCGATCGCGATCGTCTCCTCGGACTTGATCACGCCGTCGCCGTCACACGTCGGGCACGGGCGGCTCATGATCTCGCGGACGCCCTCGGTGACGTTCTGGCGCGTCATCTCGACGAGCCCGAGCTTCGAGATCTCGGCCGTGAAGGTCTTGGTCCTGTCCTCGGCAAGCGCCTTGCGCAGCGTCTTCAGCACGGCCTCCCGATTGGCTCGCCGCGCCATGTCGATGAAGTCAATGACGATGATGCCGCCGATGTCGCGCAACCGCAGCTGCTTGACGACCTCGTCGGCGGCCTCGAGGTTGGTCTTGGTGATCGTGTCCTCGAGCCGCGCCTGCTTGCCGCGCCCGACGAACGAGCCGGAGTTGACGTCGATCACCGTCAGCGCCTCGGCGTAGTCGATCAGCAGGTAGCCGCCGGACGGCAGGTCGACGCGCTTGCCCATCAGGCCGTCGATCACGGCGTCGACGCCGTACTCGTCGAACAGCGCCTTCTTCGGCGATCGCGGCTTGTGGACCTCGACGCGGTCGACGAGCTCGGGCGCGGTGCGCGAGAAGAACGAGACGAGCCGTTGGTGCTGCTTCTCGTCGTCGACGATCGCGCGCTCGAAGTCCTGGCTGAAGATGTCGCGGACGACGCGTACCGAGAGGTCGGCCTCCTGGAAGACCATCTCCGGCGCGACCGCCTTCTCGACACGCTGCTCGAGCACCTCGTTGAGCTTGTAGAGGTACTGCAGCTCGCGCTCGAAGTCCTCGCGCTTGGCGCCCTGAGCGGCGGTGCGGATGATCGCGCCGCCCTTCTCGAGGTTGAGCAGCCGCGCCGCGCGGCGCAGGCGCTCGCGCTCCTTGTCGTCGAGCCGCTTGGAGACGCCGATGCCCTCGCCGGTCGGCGAGTAGACCATGTAACGGCCGGCGATCGTCAGCTCCATCGAGAGCCGGGCGCCCTTTGACTTCAGCGGATCCTTGATCACCTGGACGACGATCTCCTGGCCCGGCTTGAGCAGCTCGCCGATCTTCTTTCCGCTACCGCCCTCGCGTCCACGGCGCGCGACCTCGACGCCCGGCAGCACGATCTCGTCGACGTGCAGGAAGCCGTTCTTGTCGAGCCCGATGTCGACGAACGCCGCTTCGAGCCCGGGCAGGACGTTGTCGACCTTGCCCTTGTAGATGTTGCCGACGATCGAGCGGTTGCCGCGGCGCTCGAGGTAGAGCTCGGCGACACGCCAGTCCTTCTTTGCGGTGCGGCGGGCGCCTCCCTGCGTGGGAGCCCCGGTCGCTTCGAGCAGCGCGACGCGGGTTTCCCCGCGATCGACGCTGACCAGCACTTGCTTCTTCACGGTGATTCTTCTTTCAGTAGGTCAGTACGCGGCCCTTGTATGCCGCGGCGGCCCGGCCCTGCACGTAGATCGACTGCAGGAGCCCGATGGCCAGCAAAGTGGTGATGACGGAGCTGCCGCCATAGCTCATGAGCGGCAGCGGGATGCCGGTGATCGGCGCGATGCCGATGGTCATCCCGACGTTGACGAAGACCTGGAACATGAGCATCGCGACGATGCCGGCGGCCACAAGCGCGCCATAGAGGTTCTTGGCCAAGGTCAATATGCGAAGTCCGCGCCATATCAACAGCGCGTAGAGCGAAAGTACGAGTGTCGCGCCGACGAAGCCGTAGCGCTCGCCGACGACGGCGAAGATGAAGTCTGTGTGGGCCTCGGGCAGGAACTTCAGCTTCGTCTGGGTGGCGTCGTCGCCACGCCCGGTCTTCTGCCCTGCCCCGACGGCGATCTTCGACTGGTCCTGCTGGTAGCCCTGCCTGTCGGGGTTGTTGCTCGGGTGCAGGAACGCCGTCAGGCGATCCTTCTGGTACTGGTGCAGCACGGTGATGTTGGCCGCCGGAGCGGCCACGAAGACGAGCCCGATCGCCACAGTGGCGAGCGCGAACAGGCCGCCGAAGTGCCGCCAGCTCGTCCCGGCGGTGAACAGCACGGCGAGCAGGACGACGACGTAGACGAGCGCCGAGCCGAGGTCGGGCTGCGCCATCACGAGCGCGGCCGGGACGAGCGCCGCGAGCACGACCCTGCCGGTCGTGTCACGGTCGCCGAGCCGGCGGATGCGGTCGACGACGAACGCCGACAGCGCGAGGACGAGCAGCAACTTGCCGACCTCCGACGCCTGGAACGAGAAGAACGGAAGCGCGACCGCGCGCCGCGAGCCGCGCGCCACCGAACCGACCAGGCTGACGAGCAGGATCCCGGCGATCGTCACCGCATAGAGGCCGTACTTCAGCTCCCGCAGACGCGAGTAGTCGATCCGGCTCAGCGCCGCCGCGAGCACGATCCCGACGGCGAAGTAGGTCGCCTGGCGGGTGACGTAGTAGTTCGCGCTGACGCCGGACACGCTGGCCCCCGCCAGGTGCAGCGTCAGCAGCGACGCGCCGCAGATGCCGAGAACGGCGAACAGCAGCACCGGGTCGAACACCGGCACGCGGCGGACGCGGCGCGAGATGCCGTCTGGCTGCGTCGGATCTTGGATCGGCGTCGTCGTCATCGCGTCTGCGAGGTGCCCTGGTGGAGCTCGGCCTTGACGTTGAAGAACTTCGATGCGATCAGCCGTGCCGCGGGTGCCGCCGCCTCGGCGCCGAAGCCGCCCTTCTCAATCGTCACGGCGATGACGATGCCCGGATCCTTGGGCTTCGTCGTGTCCTTGATCCAGCAGACGTACCACGACTGGTCCACGCCCGAGCTGGTCTCGGCGGTGCCGGTCTTGCCGAAGACCGGATAGCGATTCTGGTCCCAGTTGGCCCAGACCGCCGTCGAGGTGCCGCCGGGCGCGCTCGCGGCGGCGTGCAGGCCGGCGAGCACCGCGTCGCGCGACGACTCCGAGATCGCGACCTTGCGCGCCTGGCTCGCCGGGATCGCCTGCAACGTGCGCTGCTGGGAGTCCTCGATCGCCATCCCCAGCCGCGGCTTCGGCACGCGCCCGTGCGACACGATCCCCGAGTACGCGACTGCCATCTGCAGCGGTGACGCCTGGACGTCGCCCTGCCCGACCGCGAGGCTGACGTTGTCGCCGACCGACCACGGCCGCATGTCCGAGATGCCGCAGCCGACCGCCGCGGTCAGCGCGATGTGCCGCTCCTTGCGGCAGGCTCGCTCCTTCTTGCCGACCTCTTCGCGCCACTTCCAGTCCGGGATCAGGCCGGTCGCCGCTGACGGCAGGTCGATTCCCGTCCGGCGCCCGAGGCCGAGCTTGCGCGCCATGTTCTGAATCGT
This sequence comes from Solirubrobacteraceae bacterium, assembly GCA_035650375.1. Taxonomy (GTDB): domain Bacteria; phylum Actinomycetota; class Thermoleophilia; order Solirubrobacterales; family Solirubrobacteraceae; genus BP-464. The sequence goes on from DASRHW010000060.1 coordinate 10,865, forward strand.
CTCGGTGTGGGCCGAGTTGAGGTTCTTGCCGAGCGTGTAGAAGTAGACGTCGGATGAGACCTTGAGCGCGTTGGCGAGATCGACCGTGCCGTACGCCTCGTCCTTGGCGTTGCAGCGCTCCTGGTTCGCGTCGATGTCGATGCAGCCGGCGTCGTTGACCGAGAAGCTGGGTGTGATCGCACCGCTCTGCAGCGCGGCGAGCGCCGTGATCGGCTTGAACGTCGAGCCGGTCGGATAGGCGCCGTCGACCGCGCGGTCGACGAGCGGCTGGCCGCTGCTGTCCGACGTCAGCGCGCGGTAGCGGGCGTCGGAGATCGGCTTCGTGAACAGGCTCGGGTCGAACGTCGGGTATGAGCCCATCCCGTAGATCTCGCCGCTGCCGGGACTCATCGCGACGAACGCCCCGGCGGGCGCGGCGTGGCCGTTGCCGCGTGCCAGCTGGATCCCCTTCCGCACCGCCGCCTGGCCGGCCTCCTGGACGCCGAGGTCGACTGTCAGCTTGATCGTCTTGCCCGCCTTCGGCTGACGGCCGCTGGCGCTGAGCTCGCCGATGAAGTTGCCGAGCGAGTCGACCTGGAGCCGACGCGTGCCGTCGCGGCCGCGGAGGTAGGTGTCGTAGGTGTACTCGACACCGCCCTTGCCGACGATCGTGCCACCGCGGACGTCACGGAAGTGACGTGTCTTGAGCTCGTCGTCGGAGACTTCGCCGACGTTGCCGAGCAGTTGCGCGGCAAGCGTCTTGTGCGGGTAGTCACGCAGGAACATCGTGTCCGAGACGACGCCCGGATAGGACACCTTGCGCTCCTGCAGGTACTGGACGACCGTGCGCGGAACGTCGATCCGCAACGTGATCGAGCCGTACGGCACGATCGCCAGCGACTGGATCACCCGCTTGTGGATCGTCGCCACCCGCATGTCGAGCACCTTGCCGATCGCCGCGAAGCGCTGCCGCAGCTCCACCGGCATCGCCGGGATCGGCGGCAACGGCGCCAGCTTCTCGGGCTTCGGCAGCTTCTTGAGCTCCTTCTTGCTCGCCTTCGCCCGCTTGGCCTTCAGCGCCTTCTGCTCGCGCTCCCAGCGCGTGGCGAGCTCTCCGGCGCTCTGGCCCCAGGCCGCGGCCGCGTCCTGCTCAGCGGCCGGCAGCGAGCGCGGATCGATGCGGACGACGTTGGCGAGACGGCTGTCGACGATCGGGGTGCCGTTGCGATCGACGATGTCACCACGCGGCGCCGCGATCGCGACGTCGCGGACGCGGTTCTGATTCGCCTCGCTGAGATAGCTGTCGCCGGCGAGCACCTGCAAGAACCAGAGGCGGAAGAAGATGATCCCGAACAGCGCCAGCGCGACGAAGCCGAGCGTCGCGACGCGCACCGCCAGCGCCGGCGTGATCGGCGGCCGACGGTCCTCGGGTGTGAAGTAGCCGCTCATGCGCGATGCAGCGGCGACAGGCCGCCGGTCGTGTAGGCACGCCGCCGGCGGCGGCGCAGGTCCTCTGGCAGCGCCGGCGACAGCCAGCGGCGCACGAGTGCGCAGACCGGCATCGCCAGCAGCGTGTCGAGCGCGACCGTCGAGACGATGTCCTTGCCGAGCTGCCAGCTCAGCGGCGAGTCGACACCGAGCAGGAACTGCCCGGCGCCGTAGGCAATCGTGGCGAACGCGGCAGCCGCGGCGCCGACGACGAGCGGGGTCAACGTGCTCTGCGGATCACGCGTCTCACGCAGCCGCCCCGACCACCAGCCGACCGTCAGCAGCACGAGCGACGTGAGGCCCATCGTCTGCAACAGCGCGATGTCGAGCATCAGGCCGACGCTGAACCCCATCCCCGCCGCGATCGGCGCTCCGCACAGCAGCCCGACCGCCGCCACGACCAGGGGCGACAGGTCGCCCGAGGCACCGAGAACGGGCACCTGCGCGACGACCGCGACCTGGAGGAAGACCGCGACGAGCGCCAGCGCGCCGAGGCGGGCCGCGAGATGCGGCGTCAGCTTCACGAGCTGCTCCTGTCGGTGATCACCTGGACCACCTCGAGATCGCGCAGCTTCGCGTAAGGCCTGATGTGCACCTGCTGGGACGTCTGGAGCTCGTCGGGGTCGGCCTTCGTCACGACCCCGATCGCGATCCCGCGCGGGTAGTACGAGCCGGGCACGGTCGCCGACTCGATCCCGGCGGTCTCGATACTGTCACCCACGGCGATCGGGTCGTCGAGCTGCAGACCGGTCAGCAGCAGGTCGTTCGGGTTGCCCGGCGCACCAGTCTCGACCGTGCCGCTCGGCCGGCTCTTGGCGTCGACGTCCCGCGCCGTCACGCCGCTCGCGCGATCGGTGATCAGCGTCACCTTGGCGCCGTTGCTCCAGACCTCGGTGACACGGCCGACCAGGCCGGCGCTGTTGACGACGGCGTCGTTGCGAGCGACCCCCGCCGACGTGCCCTTGTCGATGTTGACCGTCGAGTACCACAGCGGCGACGAGCGCAAGACCACGTGCGCCGTGACCTGCTTGGTGGGATCGAGCCCCGCGCTCTGGTCGAGGCCGACCAGCTTCGCCGCCGCGGCGTTGGCTGCGAGTTGGTCCTTGAGCTTGAGGTTCTCGGCCCGCGTCCGGTCGAGCTCCTTGCGGATCGCGCGGTTGTCCTTCTTGGCGTGGAACGTGTCGCCGACCCAACCGGAGAAATCGCGCACCGGCTTCAGCGCGCCGCTGCCGACGCGCTCGAACGGCGAAAGCACCTCGGCGAAGCCCCGCTGGATGGAATGCAGCCCACCGCCGGAACCTTCGCCGAAGTATGCGGTCAGGAAGATCAGGGAGCAGGCAACGAGCAGCCCGAGAACTGCACGTCGCCGGCGAACGGTTTTGCGGTCGTACACATGAAGGCCTCGGCCATGAGGATGTCTCGCGCAGCCGTGCCGCTAGCGGCGGCCGCGCCGATGGTTCCTCGATTTTTTGTTGCTGCGGTGGATCACCTCGAACTCCTCGAGGGAGCGCCCGGAGCCGACGGCGACGCACGTCAGCGGGCTCTCCGCGAGGTGCGCCGGCATCTGCGTCTCTTCGCGCAGGCGCTCGTCGAGCCCCTGCAACAGCGCGCCACCACCTGCAAGCATGATTCCGCGGTCCATGATGTCGGAGGCCAGCTCGGGCGGCGTTCGATCGAGCGTCTCCTTGACCGCGTCGATGATCTGCGACAGCGGCTCCTCCAGAGCCTGACGGATCTCCTCCGACGTCAGCACGACCGTCTTCGGCAGGCCGGAGACCATGTCGCGGCCGCGGATCTCCGCCTGGACCTCTTCCTGCATCGGGAACGCCGAGCCGATCTCGAGCTTGAGCTCCTCCGCCGTCTGCTGGCCGATCAGCAGCTTGTACTCACGCTTGGCGTAGCTGATGATCGCCTCGTCGAGCTCGTCGCCGCCGATCCGGATCGACTGGCTGACGACGATCCCTCCGAGTGAGATCACGGCGACCTCGCTGGTGCCGCCGCCGATGTCGACGATCATCGAGCCGGTCGGCTCGCCGACCGGCAGCCCGGCCCCGATCGCGGCCGCCATCGGCTCCTCGATCAGGTACGCCTGGCGCGCACCGGCGTTCAGGCACGCATCCTCGACCGCGCGCTTCTCGACGCCGGTGACGCCGGAGGGCACGCAGACGACGACGCGCGGATGCGCCCAGCGGTTCTGGTGCACCTTCTGGATGAAGTGGCGGAGCATCTCCTCCGTCACGTCGAAGTCGGCGATCACACCGTCCTTGAGCGGACGAATCGCCTGGATCGTTCCCGGCGTGCGGCCGAGCATCCGCTTGGCCTCGATGCCGACCGCGTGAACCTCGTTCGTACGCGAGTCGATCGCGACGACCGAGGGCTCCGACAGCACGATGCCACGCCCGCGAACGTAGACCAGCGTGTTCGCGGTGCCGAGGTCGACCGCCATGTCGCGGCCGCCGAAGCCGGTGAGGTTGCCGAAAATGCCCATAACGACGCGGGCCGCGCATCAGCGACGGGCGGCGGCCGCAGGCCGAGTGTAGACCATGATTTCCAGCCCTCAAGCAGGAATCGAGCCCTTTGAAATTGTCTAACCCTATTTCTTCGCCTTAGGGTTTTCGGGCTTTGCCCGGAGCGTGCAGGAGCTTTACGGCCGGAGGGCGGGAATCAG
>DASRHW010000061.1:0-23451 GCA_035650375.1 Solirubrobacteraceae bacterium
CGCACGACGGCCTGGGCAAGTACCTCAAGGAGAAGATCACCAAGGCCCCGGGCAAGACCGACGACATCATCCAGATCCTCAAGGACACCCACACGGACGTCGTCGTGTCCTACCTCCCGGTGGGCTCCGAGCAGGCCACCAAGTGGTACGTCGAGCAGATCCTCGAGGCCGGCTGCGGCTTCGTGAACTGCATCCCGGTGTTCATCGCCCGCGAGGAGTACTGGGGCGACCGCTTCCGCAAGGCCGGGCTGCCCATCGTGGGTGACGACATCAAGTCGCAGGTCGGCGCCACGATCGTGCACCGCATGCTCGCGCGGCTCTTCCACGAGCGCGGCGTGGAGATGAAGCGCACGTCGCAGCTCAACGTCGGCGGCAACATGGACTTCTACAACATGCTCGAGCGCGAGCGGCTGGAGTCGAAGAAGATCTCGAAGACCAACGCGGTGACGTCGATCATGGGCCACACGCTGCCCGCCGACGACGTCTACATCGGGCCGTCGGACTACGTGCCGTGGCTGACCGACCGCAAGTGGGCGCACATCCGCGTCGAGGGCCAGGCCTTCGGCGACGTGCCGCTCAACGTCGAGATGAAGCTCGAGGTCTGGGACTCACCGAACTCGGCCGGCATCGTGATCGACGCCGTGCGCTGCTGCAAGCTGGCGCTCAACCATGGCGTCGGCGGCCAGCTCGATGGCCCGAGCTCGTACCTGATGAAGTCTCCGCACAACCAGCGCCCCGACGAGGACGCGCGCAAGGAGACCGAGAAGTTCATCGCCAAGTACACGCGCAAGCGCCCGCGCACCGCGGCGAAGGGGCGCACGGCAGCGGCACGCAAGACGACGGCCGCCAAGCCGGCCGCGGCGAGCGCGCCGCGCAAGCGCGCGGCAGCCAAGAGCTAGCCCGCGGCGAACAACCGTTGACGTGCGAGGGCCCGCCTGCCGGCGGGCCCTCGTCGTTCCGGCGGCGGCGACACGGCGATCGCCGTGTGTGACCACGGTCAGGCGCTTATCCTCCGCACGTGCCCGCGAAGCTGACGATCGCCCAGGTCACGCCGTACGCCTGGGACGTCGACCACGAGGTCAACCACGCGATCGCGAAGGTCTCCGAGCGGCTCGCCGCACGCGGCCACCGGGTCGTGATCGTCGCGCCGTCGGGCCGCCACGGCGCCGTTCGCGAGACGGGCCGGCTGCTGCGCGCCGCGCGCGACCAACCGGAGTTGCTCTTCGCCGGCGACGGCGTGCCCGTGCTCGCGGCGGGCGAGGCGCTCGCGAACATCACGACGCGCCGTGGCAGCGCGGTCCCGGTCGACGTCAGCCGGGCGATCGAAGGCCTCTTCGAGACGGTCGAGTTCGACATCGTCCATGTCCACGACCCGTGGGCGCCGAGCCTGGCGAGCGCCGCGCTGCGAACGTCGCCGGCGCTCAACGTCGGCAGCTTCCACGCGCCGACCGAGCGCGCGATCGCGACGCAGGTCGCGCGGCGGCTCGTCCAGCTCGTCTTCGGCCGCCTCGATGCCCGGATCGCCAGCTTCTCGACGACCGCGGAGCTGATGCGGCGGCACTTCCCCGCCGACTACCGCGTCGTTATTCCAGGCGCCGATCCGGTCTATCGCGACGACCGTACGAGCGCGCCGACGCGGATCGCCTTCGTCGACGGCGAGGAGCGCGGGGCGTTGCGGATGTTCCTGCGGGCGCTGCGGCGACTCGATCCGCAACTGGAGTGGGACGCGACGGTCATCAGCGCTCGCGGCCCGTCGTCGACGACGCCGCTGCGCAGCGAGCTGCGCGAGCGGATCACGTTCGCGGAGTCCGGCGAGCAGCAGGCGCTGGCCGCCGCCGACATCGCCGTCTTCGCCAGCGACGGGACCACCCCCGCGCCGGGGCTCGTGCTGCGTGCGCTCGCGGCCGGCGCGGTGCCGCTCGCGCCGACGCTCGACAGCTATCGCGAGCTGCTCGACGACGGCGAGCGCGGCCTGCTGTTCCTCGAGGGCGACGGCCAGGGGCTCACCGAGCAGCTGCAGCGGCTGATCGTCGACGGCGCGCTGCGCGACCGCCTGCGCGCCGCCGCCGCGCCACTGCGCCAGCAGCTCACGTGGGACCGCATCGCGGCGGAGACCGAGGCCGTCTACCGCGCGGTCACCGCGCGGCGGCACTCGACGACGGGCAACCCCGAGCTCCGGCGGCGGCTCGCCAAGCGACCGCTGATCGACGTCGACCTTCACATGCACACCGACCACTCGGGCGACTGCGCGACGCCCGTCGAGGTGCTGCTGGCGACCGCCAAGGAACAGGGCCTCGGCGCGATCGCCGTGACCGACCACAACGAGGTCTCCGGCGCCTTCGACGCGGCCGAGAAGGCCGCCCGCTTCGGCGTCAAGGTGATCGTCGGCGAGGAGGTCAAGACCGCGAATCAGGGCGAGGTGATCGGCCTGTTCCTGACCGAGAAGATCCCGCGCGGGATGACGCTGCAGGAGACCGTCGCCGAGATCAAGCGCCAGGGCGGGCTCGTCTACGTCCCACATCCGTTCGACCGCATGCACTCAGTCCCCGACTACGAGCACCTGCTGGCCGTGCTCGACGACATCGACGCGATCGAGGTCTACAACCCGCGGGTCGCGATCGGTTCGTTCAACGAAGAGGCCGAGCGCTTCGCCCGCAAGTACCGCATCGTCGCCGGTGCCGGCTCGGACGCGCACGTCGCGCGCGGGCTCGGGACGGTGCGGATCCGGATGCGTGACTTCGACGGGCCGGCCGAGTTCCTCGAGTCACTGCGCGAGGCCGACATCGTCACGAAGCCGGGGACGCTGCTCTACGTGCAGGCGCTGAAGTTCCTCGAGACCAAGGCCACCCCCGCCGGCGCGCGCGTCCGCCGGCGCGAGCGACGAGTCCGGCGAGCGTCGCGCAAGGCCTGATGCACGGCGAGGGGAGTCGCGCCGAGCCGTCGAAACCCCCGGCACGCATGCCCGCCACCGACGACGAGATCCGGGAGAAGTACCTCGAGCGCGCGATCCGCGAGCTCAACGCGCTCACGCGCGAGTTGCAGTCGTGTGACCTCTGCCCGCGCGGGCAGCGGGTGCCGGTGCTCGGCTCCGGGCATCCGCAGGCCGACGTCTTCATGCTCAAGCACGCGCCGCGCGCGTCTGAGGTCGAGGAGGGCGTCGCCTTCTACGGTCGCGCCGGAACGGCGCTGATGAAGTCGCTGCGGCGGCTCGGCATCGACCCGCTCGCGGTCTACGGCACGCTCGCGGTCAAGTGTCCCGTGAGCGACCCGTCGCTGGCCGACCCGGCCTGCGTCAGCCGGCTCGTCGAGGAGATCGCGATCGTCCAGCCGCGAATCATCATCCTCATGGGCGATGACGCCGTCGCCGTCGTCAACGAGCTCGGCCTGCCGCTCGCGAAGCCGATCACGACCGAGCGCGGCGTGGTCCAGCGGCTGACGCCGTCGCTCGACGCGCTCGTGGTGCCGAACATCGACGACTCGCTCGACGAGGAGGCCGCCAAGCGCTCCTTCTGGTCGGCCTTCAAGGTGCTCGGCGAGTGGTACGCGGAGCTTCCGCCCTACTAGCCGCGACCACGGTCGCGCTCGCCTACGCCCTCGCCGCCGGCTCGCTGCCGGACCTCGGCGACGGCGACGCCGCGATCCTGGTCGCCTCCGGCGTCGGGCTGCTCGCGGTCTCTGCGCTGACCCTGGCGGTCGCCGGTACGTGCGACTCGCTCGTCACCGCGGCGCTGCTTGCGATCGGCGGCGGCCTGCTGATGGGCGCGCTCGACGATGCGGGCCTCGACTCCGCGGCGATCGTGCCCGAAGCGATCTTCGCCGGAGCCTTCGGCGTCCTGCTCGCGCGCTGGCTGCTCGCCTACGCCGGCCCGGCGGTCGCGCTGGCGGTGCCGGTGTTCGTCGCGCTCGTCGACGTCTGGAGCGTCGTGCTCGGGCCCACGTCGCGGCTCGCCCACGGCGACCCGCGCGGCGCCGCCGCACTCGCGTTCGACCTGCCGTCGTGGGGTGGCGCGCTCGCCGGGCCGGCGGCGCGGCTCGGGTTGCCCGACGCGATCTTCCTCGCCGCCTTCGCGACCTGGGCACTGCGACTCGACCTGCGCCCGCGGCTGACGACCGTGACGATGGTCTGTGGGCTGCTGGCGACGATGATCGTCTCGATCACGACAGACCGGACGATCCCGGCGCTGCCGCTGCTCGTCGCCGGCTTCCTGCTGCCGAACGCCGATCGGCTCGGCGCGCTGCTGCGGGACCCCGGCCGGCGCTAGACGGGCGCGCCGGCTGCTCGTCAGCCGACGCGATCGAACCGCAACGGCGCGATGCCGGCGAACGACCGTAGGACGACACCGGCGTCTGCGAGCGCATCGCGCACGCGCGCGTCACAGAGCGTCGCGGTCTCGACCGTTCGCTCGTCCGAGTACGACGACCCGGAGCGATCGTCGAGCGCCGGATGACAGCCCAGCTCCGTCACGCCGAACGGCAGCGCCCTGACGAGCGCGCACAGCGACGCGACCGAGATGCCCTCCAGCCACGGCTCGCCACGGCCCGCCTGCCCATAGAAGCCGCCCTCGTAACGAACCGCCGGCGTGCAGTCGCGGACGACGACGCCGAGCCGCTCCGCGTGCCGCAGCACCGATGCCCGCACCGGCTCGTCGCGCTGGACGTGCTGGTGGCCGTCGATGTGCGTCGGCGGCCGGCCGAGCAGCCGTTCGAAGCGCTCGAGCTGGGCCGCGACCTCGGCATCGACGGCAGCCGGATCGTCGCTCGCGACGACCTCGTAGGCGGCGTGCCAGGTGCCGCCCGCGTAGCGCCACTCGCCGAGGTCGACGTGCAATCCGACGCCGAGCCGCGGATGCGTGAGCGCGAGCGCGGCGGCTGCAGGCGCCTGGACACCGCGCACCATCAGGCTCGCGCTGGTGACGACGCCGCGCACGTGCGCCTCGGCAATGCCGCGGTTGACGCCCTCGCTGAGGCCGAGGTCGTCGGCGTTGACGATCAGCTCGCGCATCGGATCACAGCCCGAGCCGTTCGGCTGCCGCCTGCGCCTCGTCGATCCAGTCGCGCGCGTGCGGCGCCGGCGGGCTCCAGTGGCGTGACCATCCGATCCATTGCAGCGCGACCTGCAGGCGGGCGTACTCCAGCGCCTCGTCGAGCTCGGCCAGCGATGCCCGGCCGCCGATCGCGGTCGCGGCCGCGTGGTAGGCGGCGACGAGGCGATCGCGGCCGCGCTGGTCCCAGCCCGCGGTCAACGCCGCGAGGTCGAGCAGGCCGGCGCCGACTCCCGCCATCTCCCAGTCGACGACGCGCAACCGCGCGGCGCCGTCGGCATCCTCGACAAGCACGTTCGACGGGTAGAACTCGCCGTGGACGACAGTGCTCGGCCATGCTGCCAGCCGCTGCCGCACGCGCCAGTGCGCCGCCGCGATGCGATCGAGCGCCCCGCACGGCGCGAACGCGACGGCACGGCGCAGCCAACGCTCGTACCAGGCGTCGTCGTAGCTGCGCAGCGCGCTCGAACGCGGGATCGACGCTCCGTGCAACCGTGCCAGCCAGCACGCCGCCTCCTCCCACATCCCGGGCGCACCGAGCTGCCACAGCGGCACGCCCTCGATCTGCTCGAGCAGCATCCAGGCGCGGCCGTTCGCGGCGTCGGCGACGCCGCCATACAGCGCCGGAACGCCGTCGCCGAACGCGGGCAGGACCTCGCGATAGATCGTCAGCTCGTGGCCGGCGTCGCGCAGGAACGCGGGCCGCGCCAGCTCGGCGACATCCGACAGGCCGGCCGAATCGAGCCGCTTCAGCAGGACGCGGACCGGGGCATCGCCGCCGATCGCGATCTCGAGCGCGTCGATCGCGAAGCTCGACCGATACGGCAGCGGCCGACGGGCCAGCAGCTCGACCGTCCGGCCGAGCGTCCGCGACAGCTCGCGCTCGAGCGCGAGATCGGCGCTCGGTCCCCGGGTGACGGAGAGCGCGAACGAGGAATCGCTCATAGCGCCTCGAGCAGCCGCGTCAGCACCCGGTCGGAGGCAAGATGCTCCTCGGCGATCGCGCGCGCTGCCAGTCGCTGACGCTGGTAGTCCGAGCGGACCTCCTCGATCGCAGTGACCGCCTGCTCGACGGTGACGAAGGCGTGCAGACCCTCGCCGCTGGGCAGGAGCCCGGGAAAACCCGTGTCCTGCGCCACGACCGGCCGTCCGGACGCCAGATAGCAGGCGCTGCGATCGCTGAACCAGCCACAGGCGGAGGCGACGTAGCCGCTCTTGGCGACGCCGAGCTCGGCCCACGATCGGCCCACGAAGTTCTCGTAGCGAGACGGCGTGCCGGCGGCGCGATCGGGGTCGGTCAGCGTCCAGCCGTAGCGACGCAGCGAGGCGATGTCATCGGACTCACCATCGTCGATCCCCAGCGCCAGCGCGACGCCCACCGGCGCCCGCGCGGCGAGGTCGAGCAGTCGACGCAGCGAGTGCGCGCGCTGACCGTAGAAGACGCCGCCGTGCTCGACCGAGCCATACGAGCGCCAGTTGCCGACGCTCGTCATCACCTCCGGCGGCGAGCCGGCGGCGAACGGCCAGTGCTCGAGCACGATCGGCTGCGGCGTCGTGATCCAGGCCCTGTCACAGGTCGGCACGTCGCAGCCGTCGTCGCCGATCCGCAGCCCGATCGTGACGAACCTGTCGTGGCGGTCGAGGCCCATGTCGACGCCGTCGACGGCATGCCAGAGCTGCGTGAAGCCGGGATCGAGGTCGACGTAGACACGGCATGCGACGCGACCGAGCAGGCACTCGTCCGTCAGCGTCCCCGAGATGTTCAGCAACACGTCGGCCGCGTCGGCGCGGCGCTCGATCGCGGCGCGCGAGAGCCCGACCGTTGCCTGGGTGGCAGGGTCGAGCAGCGCCGCGTCGTGCTCAAGGCCGAAGCGCCGCACGATCTCGGCGAACGCGCGCGCGGCGACGTCGAAGCCGTCGCCGTCGAAGGCGAGCTGCTCGACGACGAGGACCTCGTGACCGAGCTGCCGTAGACCGAGCACGTACTGGAGCACCGCCCACGTCGCTCCGCCCTGGCGTGGAGCGCCGACGAGCGTGCCGCTGACGACGATCGCGAGTCGCTCACCGCTCACGACGGCGCACCGATCTGCTCGAGCAGCGGCGCCAGCGCCGCTCCCGGCGAGAACCAGGCCTCGGCCAGCTCGCGCGCGGCGGCGCGGTGGTGCGCGTAGTCGCCGGCGATCGCACGGGCCCCTGCGCACGCCTGCTCGAGGTCGCTGAAGGCGAGCAGCCCGGCGCCGACGGGCAGGTGCTCGGAGAAGCCGGTGTCCTGCACCAGCGCCGGGCGCCCGGCGGCGAGGTAGCGCACGGTGCGATCGCTGAACCAGCCGCTGCGCGTCTCGACGTAGACGCCCTGAGCGGCGGAGAACTCCGCGCCCGAGCGCTCGACGAAGCGGCGGAAGCCATCGATGCCGCACATCGTCGACGGGTCGACGATCGTCCAGCCGCCGGCGTCGAGCCGCTCGCGATCGGCGACATCGGCTCGGTCGATGTCGAGCGCGATCGCGAACGGCGCCCGCACGAGCGCCGGCAGCTCGGCGTAGCCACGGAACTGATGCGCCTTGACGCCGTAGCTACGGCCTTTCCACTCTGCCGGCCCGAAGGCTCCTCGCCAGCTGGCGACGGTCGTGAAGCCGGTGAAGCCGTCGTCCGGCTCGACGTTCCAGCGCTCGAGCACGACGGGTTGACGGATCGCCCGCCAGCGGACGCCGCCGGTCGGCAACGTCCAGCCGGCGCCACCGACGTTGGCGCCGACGCTGAAGTGCAGGTCGTGTCCGCGGAGGTTGCCGGTGTCGGCGCCGGACGCGTCCCAGATCTGCGTGTAGCCGGGGTCGAGGTCGACGAACACGTGGGGTCCGCGCACACGGCAGACCAGCTCCGGCAACCGCAGATGCCCGCTGATGTTGACCAGCGCGACGGCACCGTCGAGCAGCGCGCAGAGCTCGTCGCGCGGCATCCCGACGACGCGGCCGTCGTCTGCGCGAACGAGCGCGGCACGCCCAGCGAGGCCGAACGCCTCGGTGGCCGAGCGGAACGCCTCCAGGTTGGCCGAGCGCTCGAGCGGCGCCGGCGTGCCGGCGGAATCGACGCAGTCGGCAGCGGCGATCTGCTCGACGAAGACCGCGTCGAAGCCGAGCGACCGCAGCGCGTCGACCCAGCTCATCCTGACCCAGGCGCTGCCGCCGTGGCGATGCTTGTTGGCGAGCGCTCCGGCGACGACGACGGTCGTCATCCGCCGTCGAGCAGATCGAGCATGCGCGCGGTCGCGCTCGCGTTGTAGGAGCTCGTGTAGTGAAACGGCTCGAGCTTCCAGTGATGCGCCGCGTCGGCGACGTCGCTGGCCGGGTCGACGGCAAGCGACGCCGTCGACCCGAACGCGTCGGCGAGCGCGTCGTAGCCTCGCGTCAGCATCGCGTTCTGCAGCCGGCAGAGCTCGATCCGGCGCTCGTCGAAGTCGACGATCGCGTCGTCGTCGCGATAGCGCGGGCACCACAGCGCGCGGTGCAGCAGGACCCGCTCGGCGGGCACGATCGCGGTCACCCGCTCGGCGAACGCGGCGACAGCACGGTCGAACAGCTCGCAACCCTCGGCCGACATCCGCCGCAGATGCTCGCCCTCGAGCGTCTGCCCGTCGAGATCGGCGGCCTGAAGCGCCGACGAGTTCGTGACGAACGAGTCGCCGACGCACAACAGGTCGAAGCGCTCGTCGATCAGGTCGATCACGAGCCAGTCGGGACGCGTGGCCGCGAGCGAAGCGAAGAACGTCTTCTCGAAGTCGGCCAGCAGCGACCGCCGCTGCCAAGCGGAGTCGAGCCGGACGCGGTCGGCGTCGATCGCGACCGGCGGCGCGACGGCGCTGATCATCGACGTTCGCGCCGCGTAGTGGCCGAGGCGTGGCCGCAGCGAGGGATCCTCGAAGAGATCGCGCGTGACGCAGCTTCCGAAGATCGCGACGGTCATCGGACGGACCACTAGAAGCGGGTCATGCCCGCCTGGTAGATCCGCGACGTCAAGCTCGACGGCGCCCGGTAGAAGCCCTGCTTGGCGTAGACGGTCTGGCCTCTGTAGAGCGTCGCCATCGCCGTCCGTGGGACGACGACGGTGCCGTCGATCGCCAACTCGACGAAGCCGACCGACGCATCGGGCGACCAGCGGACGTGGAACGCGAAGTCGTACCAGCGCCCGAGCGCGAGCGCGACCGTGTCCTTGCTCCATATCGTCTGCGAGACGCAGGCCGTGCGGTTGAGCGAGCCCCCGCGCACCGCGAGCCGAATCAGTGCCGGAGCGGTCTTCGTGTTGACTTGGAAGGCGACGTTCGGCGGGCAGCTGTCCTTCGTGGCATGGAGCTGGTGGAACTGCGTGAAGACGTTGAACGTCGTCGCCGGCGCGGGGTTGAGGTCGCTCGGGAAGTACGTCGACCAGACGTACCAGGACTCGCCGCCGTCGACGCCCGCGGTCGCCTGCGCCGAGGCGGCGACCTCGGCGCGCTCGCCGCCGGCGCCGACGGGGACGTCGCCGGGGCGGACCGTGAACAGCGTCACATGACGGCGGCCGGTGCGCGGACCGCGGACGACGCGAATGCCACCGCCGAGAGCCTGGCGCTGGGTCCAGCCGGCGAGTCGCGACGAGGCCATCCGGCCGGTCCACGAAGGCAGATGGACGAGCCCGTCCGCGAGCAGCGACATCCGCTCGGCGGGAAGGCAGCGGGGACGGCGATGCAGCCTGGCGGTGAACGCGGAGCGGCACTCGATCGCCAGCGCGCTCGCGCGCGCCGCGGGCGGCCGCTGCGTCGCCGTAGCCGATGCTCCGGCGCCGACGGAGAGCGCCGCGGTCAACGTCGCGGCGATCGCCGGTGCCCCGCTCACAGGACCTCCAGCAGCCGGCTGAGCACCTTGTCGGAGTCGAACTGCGCCTCGGCGAGCTCGCGAGCCGCGCGCGCGTGTCGCGGGTAGTCGGAGGCGATCGCCTCGACGCCGGCGACGGCCTCGTCGACGTCGGAGAAGGTCAGCAGCCCGTCACCGGTCGGCAGCTCGCCGAGGCCCGTGTCCTGCGCGAGGACCGGGCGACCCGACGCCAGGTAGCAGATGCTGCGCTCGCTGAACCAGCCACCGCGGCTCTCGACGTAGATGCCCTTGGCAACCATCAGCTCGGCGCTCGACTCCGTGATGAAGCCGCGGTAGCCGCCGGTCGACGAAGCGATCCGTCCGGGAGAGATCAGGCTCCAGCCCTTCCTCCGCAGCAGCCGCACATCCTGATGGTCGCGCGGATGGATCGACAGCGCCAGGTCGAAGTGCCGGCCGGTCATCCGCGGCAGCTCGGCGAAGCGCCGGAACTCGTGCGCTCGCAATCCGTAGCGGCGACCCTCGTAGTCGATCGGGCCGTAGGCGCCACGCCAGCTCGCGACGCTCGTGAACGGCCGCGCCGGCGCCGCGGTGACGCGCGGCCAAGCGTCGAGGACGACCGGCTGCCAGGTCGTGCGCCAGTCGATACCGCAGGTCGGGATCGAGCAGTCGGCCTGGCCGATCCGTCCGGCGATCGTCACGTGCACGTCGTGACCGCCCATCGGGTCGGCGAGGCCGAGCGCGTGCCACATCTGTGCGAAGCCCGGATCGGTGTCGAGGAAGACGCGCCGCTGCGCGTCGGCGAGCAGCTCGTCGTCGGTCAGGAATCCCATCACGTTGAGCAGCAGGTCCGACGAGCGGACGTGCTCGCGCGTCAGCTCGCGCGAGCGGCCGGCGTGCCGCCCTTCGCCGAGATCGACGGTCCAGGCGCCGGCGAGCCCGTGCGACCGCATCACCTCTTCGACCCAGCGGACGCCGATGTGCGCGGCGTCGGGATCGAGCTCGGCGACGCTGTCGACGAAGAGCACCTCGTAGCCGAGTCGTCGAAAACCGAGCAGGTACTGCAGGAACTGCCACGCGTGACCGGCGTTGCGGGGCTTGGCGGCGATCGCCCCGGCGATCGCGATCTGCTTTGTCATCGCGGCGGCGCCAATCGATAGATCAGGCAGTCGTCGTCGGTGTGCGCCGCGGCGCCGAGCCGCGACGCGAAGCCGTCGTAGCGCTCGAGCCACCAGCTCCAGGCACGCGGCAGCACGAGGTGGGTGAGACCGTCGGCGACGAGGCGATCGAGGTGCGCGACGGCTGCCGCGCCGTCCGCCGGATAGCCCTCCGGCAGCAGCCGCCGGTCGGGGAACTGGCGGCCGTCGCGAGCGCACAGCGAGAGCAGCGTCGGGTCCCACTTCGTGACCGTCGCGACGACCGCCGCGGCCGGCGTGACGTCGCGCACGGCGGCGGCGATGCGTACGAGCGTGGCGTCCCAGACGGGATCGCTCGCGCTCGCCGCCGCCACCACCGCCCCGTAGCGTGTGCCTTCGAGCAGGTCGGCGATGCGGCGCAGGACGACGCGCGTCGTCCGGTGTGCGGCGGGCTCATCGTCGCGGGCGACCGCCGTCAACAGCGCCGGCAGGTGCCGCGATACCGGCCGCGGCGACAGCCACGCTGCCCGTCGCAGCGCGCGGACGGCGGCGATGCGATCGCCGCGGAGGCGTAGATCACGCGCCTGCAACAGCGCCCGCGCCGCGAGCGCCGCGTGAGCACGACGCGCGATCGCGGGCCGGCCGTGGACACCGGCGGCGGCACGAAGCCCGCTTCGCACGGCTCGAACGTCGCACGCCAGCCGTCGCAGCGGCGGCGTCGACCGCGAGATCGTGCTCGCGTGCTGGCGATAGCAGGCGACCTCCCCGGCGACGTAGGCGACGTCGCCCTGCAGCGCGAGCCGCAACCACATCTCCCAATCCGAGCTGCTCGGCCCGAAGCTGCGAAACGCGCCCGCCGCGAGATGCGCCGATCGGCGCGCGACCACCGTCGACGTCGTCAGCTCGTTGGCCAGCGCGAGCTCCGCGAACGCGGCCGGCCCGGACTCGACGACGCCGCGATCGAACGGCCGCCGCCACTGCGCCATCGCCACCCCGTCGGCGTCGACGATTCGTGCCGCGCCGTGGGCGAGGGCGACCGCCGGGTTCGCCTCCAGCAGCTCCACGCGCGCGGCGAGCGAGCCCGGCAGATAGACGTCGTCGGCGTCGAGCCAGGCGATGTAGCGTCCGCGCGCCGCGGCAACCAGGCTGTTGCGGTTCGCGGCGACGCCGATCTGCCGCGGATGGCGCCGGCAGCGCACGCGCGGATCGCTGATCGCCGGGTCGCGCGCGTCGTCCTCGCCGTCTATGTGGACGAGCACCTCGAGCTCATCGACGCCCTGGCCGAGCGCGCTCGCGACCGCGCCGGCGACGTACGCCCCGTGTCCGGCCGAGGGGATGCAGACGCTGACCAACGGCGCGCTCATGCGTGGGCCAGACCTTGGTCGACGGCCTCGTCCTGAGGCTCCTGCAAGCGCCGGATCCGCAGCTCGTAGATCGCGCAGGCGTCGGGACGCGCGGCGAGGCGCGCGTAGCGATCACCAAGATGGCGCGCGAAGTCGCTGTAGTGCTCGAGCCACCACGCCGACGCCGCCGGCACGACGAGGTAGTCGGCGCCGCCCGAGCGCAGCGCTTCGAGCGCATCGATCGCGGCGTCGCTGTCGGTCGGCTGGACGCGGACGTGGGCGCCGTCGGCCGCTCTCGGGAAGTGCCACGCCTCGCGCCCGCCGAGCTCGAGCAGCTCGTCGTCACCGCGCGACACGACGAGCACGCGCGCGTCGGGCGGCACGAGCCGATCGACTTCGTGGCAGACGGCCTCGACCGCGCGCCGGGACTGCAGCTTGCGATCGAGCGTGGCGATGCGGTCGGTGAGCTCGGTCAGCTCGCGCTCGAGCTCGGCCGCCGCCGGCCTGGCGACGGCCGCGTCGTGCCCATCGGCCGCAGGCCGCCGTTCGGGCTGCGGGGCGGCGAGCGTGCGGTACATCGCCTCGAGGCCGTCGAGCTGGCGGGCGATGTCAAAGCGCCGCTCGGCACGGGCGCGCGCGGCCGTGCCCATCCGCTTGCGCAGACCGCGGTCGCCGGCGAGCTCGACGAGCCGCTCGCCGATCGCTCGACCGTCGCGGCGCCCGACGACGAAGCCGGTCTCGCCGTCGGCGACGTTCTCGCTGAGCCCGTCGGCGTCGGTGCAGACGATCGGCAGCCCCATCGCCTGTGCCTCGATCACCGAGACGCAGAAGCCCTCCGAGATCGAGGCCTGGACGCAGACGTCGGCCCAGCGCATCGTCTTCTGCACCTCGGCCGAGCTGCGCGCTCCCATCAGCTCGACATGGCCCTCGAGGCCCAGATCGTGGATCGCGAACAGAATCGGCTCGCGGTCGGGACCGTCGCCGATGATCCGGTGCCGAGCGTGGACACCGCGGTCGAGCAGCGTCCGCAGCGCGAGCAGCGCCTGCTCGTGGCCCTTCTTCCAGTGCAGCCGGCCAACGCTGACGAGCCGCAGCGGGCGCCGTTCGCTGCCGACGTCCTCATAGCGGCGCGACGGCGCCGTGAAAGCCGCGACGTCGATCGCGTCGGTGATCACACGGTGCGGCGTCCGTGGCGGGCAGCCGCGCCGGACGGCACGGCGCCAGACGTCCTCGGAGACGGCATGGACCATGTCGACTCCGGCCCAGACGTCGTCGTAGCAGTGCGGGTCGTCGAGGCCGAAGTAGTTGATGTCGTAGCCGCGCAGGCTGACGACGACCTTGCAGCCGAGCTGTTCGCCAACGTGCATCCGCCCGCGCGCGAGCGTCCCGTAGCCGAAGTGGACGACCTCGGGCCGCAGCTCTGCGAGCTGGGCGTCGAAGTCGGTGATCACGTGGATCCGCTCGCGCGCCTCGAGCTCGTCGCGCAGCTCAGGGAAGTACTGCCACTGGTCGCGGTTGCTGCGGTTGCAGAGGACGTGGATGTCCCAGCCGCGTCGGCGCAGCCCCGTGTACTCGCAGGCGAAGAACGTCTCGGAGAACTTCGGGAAGTGATCGGTGACGAGGACGACGCGGCCGGCATGGACCGCGGCCGGCCGCGGACGCACGCGCCCCGGGGTGGCGGCGGTGTGCCCGTCGAGCTCGAACAGCGCGCCGTACTGCGGATGCTCGAGCAGCTTTCGGTGGTGGCGCTCGAGGTGGCGGCGAAGCTCGCGGTAGTGCTCGAGCCACCACAGCGCGGTCCACGGGAAGTAGATGTGCCCGACTCCCTGACGCAGCGCTGCTTGCAGCTGCGCGATCGCGGCAGCGTCGTCGCGAGGGTGGTAGCCGATCCAGCGCCCGTCCGTAGCCACCGGGAAGTGGCGGCCGCCGTCGCCGGCGGCAGCCACGAGCTCATCGTCGCCGCGGCTGACAATCGCGACCGTGCTTCCGGCCGGCAGATGTTCGGCGAGCACATCGCGCGTGGTCTGCCGCGAGCTCGCGAGCGTCCGCTGCGGCGCCGGAAGCGGCTTGCCGATCAGCTCGCGGCAGAGAGCGCGCGCCGTCGCGCGCTCTTGTGCCAGCGGATCGTCGGCGACGACACGC
Organism: Solirubrobacteraceae bacterium; assembly: GCA_035650375.1. Taxonomy (GTDB): domain Bacteria; phylum Actinomycetota; class Thermoleophilia; order Solirubrobacterales; family Solirubrobacteraceae; genus BP-464. Next base: position 14,505 of record DASRHW010000061.1, read on the forward strand.
GGATGCCCCTCGCGCGCACGCAGGCCGCTGAGCGGACGCAGGCATTCGCCGCGGTACTCCTCGCCGACGAACTCCAGGGCCGCGCGCACGACCTGCTCGGGCGAGGCGACCAGCGCGTCGAAGTCGATCCGCAGCATGCGGCCGTCGCCGAGACGGCGCTCGGCGTCGAGACAGGCACGGTTGGCGGCCGTCCACTGCGCCAGCGCGTCGCCCTCGTCGAGTGCGACGCGCAGCCGCGCCGGGACCTGCGTTCCGCCGGTCGCTCCGGCGGCGCCGAGCGGCGGATCCGACATCACCGCGATCGCCGCGTCGACGTCGCGGACGACGTGGATGAAGCGCGCCTCGGGAAACGTGTCGGCGAGCACCCCGATTGCGTAGGTGTGCTGCCAGGCGCCATCGACCCAGCGCGAGGCGGCGCCCGCCGCGAGCTCGCTGGCGGCGATGGCGAAGGCGGCCGCGGCGTCGGGCAGCGCCGCGCCGTCCTCGCCGAGCGTCGCGCCGAGCGCCTCGTCGAGCCTTCCCAGCCAGGCGCCGTCGGGAACCGCGGCGAGCCCCGGATGCTCACCGAGCGCCCAGGCGAGCGAGCTGACCCCGGAGCGGTCGGCGCCGACGACGAACACCGGCCGCGGCGATCCTTCCGGCCGCCGCTCGAGCGTCGGCGGCGAGGCCGGTCGCGGCGGCGCCGGATCGTTGCCGCGCCCCAGCAGCGGCGGGCCGGTGAGCTTCTTCAGCCCAACAGGCCGCGCCGTCTCGCACGGCTCGAGGTGTGGCGTGCCACCCAGCTCGGCAAGCTCGGCGTTGTGCCGTGCCCGCTGCCACAGCATCTCCATCACGCGCTTGCGCTCTGGCGACTGCAGGCCCGTCGCCGGAGCGGTCGTCAGCGACCCCTGCCGGATGCGGCGGAAGTAGAGCAACTCGGGAACGTTGACGACGTCGGAGACGAACCGCGCGCGACGAAGGAACTCGGCGTCGCCGCTGAAGCGCAGGCCCGACGCGAAGCCACCAAGACGCATGACGAGGCCGCGCGAGACGATGCTCGTGGGGTGCAGCAGCGGGAAGGCGGTCGGCTTCTCGGCGAACTGGGCGTTGACGTCGAGCGGCCACTCGATCGGCGTCACCTCGGGCTCGTCGCAGAAGACCCGCAGCTCCTGTGTGCCGATCAGCTCCGCGCCGGTCTCGGCGGCGTGGCGCAGCAGCGCCTCGAGCCGCTCGGGCCCAGACCAGTCGTCGGCGTCCTGGAACAGATAGCCGTCGTAATCGGTCTCCTCGATGATCTGCTGGACCAGTCGGTACGGACCGACGTTGCGCTCCGCGTGCAGCAGCGTGACCTGTGGGAAGCGGCGCACGATCTCGGTCGGCGGATCGTCGGAGGCATCGTCGATGACGACAATGCCGTCGAGCGGCCGCGTCTGCGCGGCGAGCGACGCGAGGCAGTCGTCGAGCCACTCCTCGCACTTGAAGTGCGGGATGATCGCCAGCACGGTCGAGTCGGGATGCAGCGGCGGCAGCGGTCGCGCGGCCAGCTCGACCTCGACCGGCTGCTCGGCCGCGGTGGCGGCCGCCCGCCTCGGCAGCGCCGGGGGTCGGCGCCGGCGCCACACCGACCGGCCGCGCTCGGCGCTGACGCCGCACTCGTTGAGCATCCTGGCGAGGACGCGTTCCGCGTCGAAGTACTCATGCGCGATCTCCGTCGCCGCGCGCCGGTGGCGAGCGTAGTCGCCGTTGATCTCTGCGATCGCGGCGACCGCCTCGTCGAGCGTGGAGACGGCGAACAGACCCTCGCCGACCGGCAGCACGTCGCCGAAGCCGGTGTCCTGGCTGACCACGGGGCGGCCGGCGGCGAGATAGGTGGCGCTGCGATCGCTGAACCAGCCGGTGCGGAAGCGGACGTTCTGCTCCTTGGCGACCGTGAACTCACCGCGCGAGCCGGCCACGTAGTTGTGGTAGGCGGCCATGTTCGAGCCGAAGTCGAGCGCCGGGCGCACCGACCAGCCGAGGCCCTCGAGCGCGTCGACGCTGCGTTGCTCGGCCGAGCTGAGCGCGAGCTCGAACGATTGCTCTGTGCGCTTGGGCAGCGGCAGGAAGTCACGCCACTGCGCGTCCTTGCTCCAGCCGTAGCTCGTGCCGAGGTACTCGACGTCGCGTCCCGCCTGGTGCCAGTTGCCGACGCTCGTGAACAGCGCCGGCTCGTCGGGACCATGGCCTTCCCAGAAGTCGAGCACGACCGGCTGGCGCGTCGGCGCGAACGCGAAGCCATCCGGCACGGGCAGGTCGCAGCCAGGTCGTCCGAGATTCTCCGCGAATGTGAAGAAGGCGCTGTGCTGCTCGAGGAACTCGCGGCTCGCGGGGTTGCCGTCGTGCAGTTCGATCTGCAGCCGAACGGGATCGGTCTCGAGGTAGACGAGGTTGCCGCCCCGGGCGTGCTCCGGACGCGGCAGCGTCGCCCCGTGGAGGTTGACGACGAGCTCGGCGTCGCGCAGCAGCCGGCGTAGCGCTCGCTCCGACATGCCGTAACAGCGACCGTCGTCGTGGAGCGCGTGATAGGCCCAGCGGTCGCCGAGGTCGAAGCGGCGCATGACACGGTCGATCAAGCCGACCGCGAGCGCCGTGCCGTCGTCCTCCGGCGAACGCATCAGCATCGACGGCGTGCAGGCATGGGCCTCGACGTAGTAGACGTCGAAGCCGAGCCGCCGCAAGCCGAGCAGGTAGTGGATCGTCTGCCAGATGACCCCCGGCACCGGGACCTTGGTCATCATCCCGAGGACGACGATTCGTCGCGCCCGCACCGCCATCACCTCGCTTGCCCCGGCGTGATCGCCACCGGTTCGGTCGCCGTCGTCAATCCAAGGTCGCGCAGCAGCCGCTCGGCCATCCCGCCGCCCGTGGTGTCGGCCTCGGCGAGCTCCCGCAGCGCATCGGCCGAGCCGTCGTGCAGCAGCGCCCACGCCGCGGCGACGAAGCGCCATGCGGCATCCCGCTCGTCGCGGTCGTGCGGGCCACGGTCGCCGCCGGCGACGGCCATGGCCCGCGCCAGCTCTGCCAGCGCCGGACCGCTGAGGTCGCTGCCCGACTCCGCCGCGTCCGTGATCGCGCGCGTCATCTGCTCGAGATCGTCGGCCGAAAGCCGCGCCGCGGCGCCACGACGCCGCGCGCCCTGCTGCGCCTCCCACAGCTGGCGGTAGAGGCCGGAGCGCGCGATCAGCTCGTGATGCCTGCCGTGCTCGACGATCCGCCCGTGGTTCATGACGACGATCAGGTCGGCGTCGAGCACCGTCGACAGGCGGTGGGCGACCATGAACGTCGTACGACCGGCAGCCAGCCGCTCGAGCGCCTCGAGGATCACGGCCTCGGTCTGTGAATCGATCGACGACGTCGGCTCGTCGAGAATCAGGATCGGGGCGTCCTTGAGAAACGCGCGAGCGACCGACAAGCGCTGGCGCTCGCCACCGGACAGCAACGCGCCACGCTCGCCGAGCTGGGTCCCGTAGCCATCCGGCAGCGCCGACACGAAGTCGTGCGCGTTCGCCGCCTGCGCCGCCGCGACGACCTCGTCATCGGAAGCCTCGAGGCGGCCGTAGCGGATGTTGTCGGCGATCGAGCCGGAGAACAACAGCGGCTCCTGGAGGACGACGCTGACCTGCGCGCGCAGCGAGTCGAGCGTCAGGTCGCGGACGTCGTGGCCATCGATCAGCACCCGGCCGCGCTGCGGATCGTAGAAGCGCGGGATCAGGTTCAGCAGCGTGCTCTTGCCGGCGCCGGTGGGGCCGACGATGCCGACGCGCTGGCCCGGGCGCACGTCGAACGCGACGTCGACGAGCGTGCCGCGACGGCCGGCGTAGTCGAAGCTGACCGCGTCGAGCGCCACCGCACCGCTCGCTCGCGACAGCGCCGTCGCATCCGGGCGCTCCTCGATCTCGAGCGGCGTGTCCAGCAGGCTGAAGGCCCCGGCGAGCGAGATGAAATGCTGCTGGAAGCCGCTGAGCGTGTTGCTGATCTGCTCAAGCGGCTGGTAGATCGACGCGATGTAGCCCATCACGACCAGCAGCTCTCCCGCCGTCATGTCGTCGGCGAGCACGCTGTGGGCGCCGAACCCGAGCACGAGCGCGGTGCCGAGCGCCGTCGTCAGTGCGACGGTCAGCGAGAACGCCGTCTGCCGGACCGTGAGCCGGACGCGCGCGTCAACGGCCTCCTCAGCCTGCACGCGGAAGCGATCGTGCTCGTGGCGCTCGCGCCCGAACGCGACGATCACGCGCAGCATCGCCATCGCCTCGTGGACGATCGTCAGCGAGTCGCCTTCGAGCCGCCGCACCCGCCGCACCTGCGGCTCGATGTTGCGCATGTAGTAGCCGGCCGACGCGTAGACGACGGGCACGACCGTCAGCGACAGCAGCGCCAGGGTCGGGTCGATCCGGTAGACGACCACGAACATGCCGACCAGCGTCAGCACGCTCTGCGCAAGCGGCGGACAGGCGACGGCGACAGCGCCGACAGCGGACGACTGATTGTTGATCTGGTACATCAGCTGGCCCGTACGTGCGTTGTCGTGATAGGCCAGCGACAGCCGCTGCGCGTGGTCGAACATCTCTGTCCGCAGGTCGAGGACCATGCGCTGGTCGAGCTTGGTGTTGACGTAGTTGTCCACCAGCGACGAGGCGCTCTGGAGGCCGGTGACGACGACACCGGCGACGACCGCGATCACGAGCAGCGTCTCGCGGTCGACGCCGCCGAGGAAGCTCAGCAGCGCCGGGATCGGCTTGTTGCCGAGGACGGTGTCGATCAGGATCGCCAGCGGCCACGGGCTCAGCAGCGTCATCAGCGACGACACGCCGACCATCGCGAAGGACCCCGCGGCGAGCCGGCGGTGAGGGCGGACGTAGGTCAGCACGCGCGGGAAGTCGTTGAAGAACGCCCACGGGCTCGGCTTGTCGCCGCGGCGCCGGAACCTCACGACCGTGCTCCGGTCGCGGCGACCGCGCGCTCGCCGTCCACGGCACGCGGAGCGTCGCGAACGAGCGAGGCCGAGCGCGGGCCGACGACCTCGAACGGTCTCCGCTCGAGCAGCAGCTCGTCAAGCGCGATCAGCGCCCGCCGGATCGCCGCCGTCGCGCGACAGCACTCGTAGATCGCCCCGGCAGCGAGCAGCAACCCGCCGAGGCCGAGGATCGCCGTCACCGGCCAGGCGCCGTCGAGCGCGGCGAGCGCGCTCAGGCCTCCAAGGCTGGGGACGATCGCGCAGACCCACGGTGGCACCGCGGGCCAGATCCGGGCACGCAACTGCTGGCGACCGTGCCCGTGCTCCTCCACCGCGACGCGCACGCGGCCGGCGCCGATCGTGCCCGTGGCCGCCTCGAGCTCCCAACGCGCGAACGCCCCCGCCCGCCGGACGCGCAGCCCGGCCGCGCGCAGCGCCCGCTCCAGCCGGCCCAGGCGAACCTCAACCGGCTCGCCCCGCTCGAGCCAGATCGCGATCTCGGCCGGCAGCGGCGCGATCGCACCCGTCGGCTCGAGCCGCGCCTGCCGCCACGGCGACAGGCCCTCGGCGAGACGGCCACCGAGGCGGGCGAGCGGCTGCATGACGTGCAGCGCGGCGGTCAGCGCGCGCAGCCGCAGCCGGCCGCGCCCGTCGGCGACCAGTCCGCTGAAGTCGGCGCGAGCGGCGCTGACGATCGCGTGGCCCGCGAGCAGCGCGATCGCCGCCGCAAGCAGCGGCAGCGCGACAAGCAGCGGCCGCCACAGCACGCCGCCCGCGGCGGACATCGCCAGTACGAGCACGACCAGGTACCACTCGGGCGCTCCGGCGTGCGAGAGCAGGCCGCTGGCCGCCGGCGCCGGCGCGCGCTGTTGGAAGCCGCTCGTGCCCCACACCCCGTAGTAGATGCGCGGCCGCGCACGGGCGGAGCCTCGGCCGTACAGGCGTCCGGACCACGTCAGGTGCCCGGTGACGTTGTACTTCTCGGGCCACTTGCGCTCGAGCATGCCCTCGGCATGGCCGTAGCCGCGCTGCTGGCGCCAGAAGCCGCGGACCGTCCGCCGGCGGTGATGCCAGACGACCGCCGCCGGGTGAAAGCCGATCGTCTGTCCACGTGCTTGCAGCCGCCAGCAGACATCGACGTCGTCACCGGCATGGCGAAAGCGCTCGTCGAAGCCGCCGATCTGCTCGAGCGCCTCGCGCCGGAAGGCCATGTTGCAGCCGGGGATGTGCTCGGCGACGTGATCGGAGAGCAGCACATGCTGGGGACCGCCGGGCGCGTTGGCGACGCAGGCGGCGACGTCGCCGTCCCCCGGCACCGGCAGGTTGGGACCACCGACGGCGACGTGGCCGGAGTCGTCGAACGCGATCGCGAGGTAGCGGAGCCAGTCGGAGTCGGGGAAGGCGTCGTCGTCGAGGTAGGCGACGATCTCGCCGGTCGTCGTCGCCAGCCCACGGTTGCGAGCGGCGCTGAGTCCCTCGTTGTCGGTCTGCACGAGCCGGACGCGGTGGCCGGCCGCGATCTCCGCTGAGCCGTCGGTCGATCCGTCGTCGATGACGATGACCTCGTAGTCGGGGTAGTCGAGCGCCGTCGCGGCGCGCAGGCAATCGTCGAGCGTCGCGGCGCCGTTGTGGGTGCACACGACGACCGAGATCGGCGGCGCCGCGCGTTCCGCTTCGCGAGAGAACGCGTCGGCCACGGCCGCGAGCGCCGGTTTCGGGCGCCGGCTTCGGTCGGTCAGGCCGAAGTCCCAGTCAACGACCTCGGTCCCGCCGCGATGCCACTCGTCGGTCCACGAGAAGATGATCGCGCCGGCGCAGCCGGCGCGATCGCCGCGCCGCAGCTGGGCTGCCAGCGAAGCGGCCTGCGCGTCGACGCCGTTGCGACGGCTGTCGAGACCGACCTCGGCGAGCACAAGCGGCCGCTCGCCGGCCTCGTTCTGTAGGCGCATCAGATACATGCCGAGCGCCTGCTCGTCCTCGAGATAGACGTTGAACGCGACGAAGTCGAGGAACGGCAGCCGCAGGTACTCGGTGCTCGGGAAGTTGACGTACGTGACGAGCGCCTCGGAGTCCTCGGCCTTGACCGTCGCGCAGAGCCGGCGGAGGAAGCGCTCGATCCGTGCCCGGCCATGCCAGCGGACGATCGCGGCCGGGATCTCGTTGCCGATCGCGAAGCCAAGGAGCGCCGGATGCCCAGCGCAGGCAGCGGCGTCCGATCGGACTCGCGAGACGATCTCGGTCGCGCCGGCGCGACTGTCGAGAAACGCGACGTGCTGCTCCCAGGCAAGGCCGACAAGCACCCAGAGCCCGCGCTCGAGCGCGACGTCGAGCAGCCAGCGAGGCGGCACGGCGTAGACGCGGACGGTATTGACGCCGGCGCGCGACATCGCATCGAAATCAGCCTCGACGGTCGCGCGGTCGCCGACCTCGTAGCCGTCGGCGTCGGGCGCGAACGTCCCGTACGAGACACCGCGTATCCGCAACCGCCGGCCACCCACCGCGAGGAACTTGCCGTCGATCTCGGGCCTCCCCGCGCCCGGCCGCGGCCCGGCGGCGACGGCCGGGCTGACGGCCCTGGGTCGCAGTTCGTGTGTTATCGCATCCGTGCTCACGCTGACTCCGTGTCGGCAATCGCGACGGACGCTGCAGCGGCATCCGTCGCGGAGGTATGACGCCATCGATCGCCGGCGGACAAGTCACGATCCTGTTGCCGCGACGTCGGGCACGGCCATCGTGGCGCGACGCTGACGTCGTGTCTCCGACCTCGCGGCCAGTTCTGCCTCGCGACGACTCGACCGCGTGGAGCGGCGTCCCGCGGCGTCTCACTTTCCGTTGCGTGTGGGCCCACGTCCTCCTTGACGGACGGCGCCGCGGAAGCTCACACGGAATCGAACATTCGTCCAGAAGCTCCCGCAGATTGGCCGAAAAAGCGAGGTCGTGCCCCATCCTGTGACGCCCAGCCCTCGCCTTCCGACCCTCACTCGCCCGCCCGTGACACCTCTCGCCCTCGCCACGCGGCGATCCGACGACCATCTCGTGACCGCTGCCCGCGCCGGCAGTGGCGCGGCCGAGAGCGAGCTCGTCAGGCGCTACCGGCCGGTGTTGACCCGGTATTGCGCGAGCATCGTCGGCGAGGACCTGGCCGACGACGCCGTCAACCAGGCGTTGATGCAGGCGTTGGTGGCGTTGCGACGTGACCAACGCCCAGCCGCGCTGCGGCCGTGGTTGTTCCGGATCGCGCGCAACTGCGCGATCGACGTCGCCCGCGACCGCGGCGCACACAGCGAGCTCGACGAGCGCGCCTGCGGCCGGCCGGGCCCGGCGGCGAGGATCGAGCAGCGCGAGACGATGCGCTCGATCGTCGGCGAGCTCGGGCGGCTGGCGCCACACGAGCGGCGCGCGCTCGTCGCACGCGAGTTCGAGGGCTCGAGCTACGTCGACATCGCCAGCGAGCTCGGACATTCGGTCGGCGCGGTACGCCAGATGATCTTCCGTGCCCGCCGGCGTGTTCGCGAAGGCGCTGTCGCGCTGCTGCCGCTGCTGCGCCTGCCGCGCGCGGGTGGCACCGATGTCCTCGGCGCGCTCGGCATGTGCGCGACGACGGCGGTGCTCGCCACCGCCGGCGTCGTCGCGCCTCCCCACGCCGTTGCCGCTCACGACGCCCGGCCCGGGGCGGCCGCGACCGCGGCGACCGTGTTCGCCGCGACCTCCCCGTCGGCGGCCGTGAGCACCCGGGCCGACGACGAGCGGTCACCAGCGGCCGTGGATCGCTCCGAGGCCGCGGCCGCTCCGGCCAGCTCGCCCGCGCCGGCCGCCACATCGGTGGCGTCGGCGGCGCCGGCCGAGGCTCATGCCGCGTCGGCCAGCACGGTCGACGGGACGACAGGGGACGCCGCCGGGTCCACCGAGCCCACCGAGCCCGCGACCACGCCGGCGCCAAGCTCCGGGGCGGGGCAGGACAACCCGCACGCAAGC
>DASRHW010000062.1:0-7845 GCA_035650375.1 Solirubrobacteraceae bacterium
CTCTTAATCCGAAGGTTGAAGGTTCGATTCCTTCCGGGGGCATCGCCTAAGCGCTGACGACGAGGTCGCGCTCCTCGGCGATGACGGTCTACGCTCACCCGATGGACGCCTTCCGCCCGGGCCAGCTGGTCACGTACGCCACCGGAGGCCCGGACGTCGACGGGATCGTCTTCGCCGTGCCGAGCGACCAGAAGGTCGTCGTCGCGATCGTCGACCCGCAGCGGGGACCTGTGCTCAGGACGGTCGATCCACAGGCGCTGGCGGAGCGCACCGATGCGGGTGGCCACGATCAGGCGCTGCGCGGGCTGATCCGCCGGACCCCGGCGGTGGGCCGCGGCGGCCAGAACCAGACGACGGGCTCGGTCCAGGGGCGCCGCGGCCACTCCCGCTCGGCCACGCACCGCACGACCGGCAAGTAGCCGCGGTCTACGCGGCGCGGACCTCGAACTCGGTCAGCGTCACCGGGCCGAACGTGGTCATCAGGGCGACGTCGGTCGCGTCGCGGCCGCGGCCGACGATGACGCGGCCGACGCGGCGGCGGTTGTTGCGAGCGTCGAACGTGTACCACTCGCCGTCGAGGTAGACCTCGAACCAGGCGGCGAAGTCCATCGGCTCGGTTGGCGGCGGGGCGTCGATGTCGGGGATGTAGCCGAAGACGTAGCGGGTGGGGATGTTCAGCGCCCGGCAGAGGCTGATCGCGACGTGGGCGAAGTCACGGCACACGCCCTGACCGGCGCGGAAGGCGTCGACCGACGTGGTCCAGGGGTTCGACGCGCCCGCGACCCACTCGAGGTGGCCGTGGACGAAGTCGACGATCGCCTGGACGCGCTCCCAACCGGGAGCGAGATTCCCGAACCGCTGCCAGGCCTCGTGGCCGAGCTCGTCGGGCTGGCAGAAACGGCTCGGCATCAGGTACTGGACCAGCCAGTCGGGCAACTCGTCGATCGGCGTCTCGGCGGCGCCGGGAACGATCCGGTCGCGCGGCGCCTGGAGCACGACGTCAGCCTCGTAGACGATCCGCGACGCGCCCGCCGGAATCGCGACGCGCTCGCAGCGGTTTCCGTTGGCGTCGACGTACGAGTGGTGCAAAGCGCTCGTCTGCCAGCGCTCGCCGCGCACGTCCTGATCCGTCCGCGACGGCGCGACCTGGAGAACCGCGGAGACGGGCTGCGGCGTTTCGACGCCGAGCGTGCATCCGACGGTCAGAGTCAGTGGGCTCGACTCGTCGTAAGGCACCCGTGAGACAGTAGGGCCGCGTCGCAAGGTGACGGCATAGAGTGCGTGGCGTGACGCTGCTCGCCTCGCTGGACGGCCGCATCTCGCCCGCCGACGAGGCGCTGATTCCGGTGACGGACGACGGGCTGTTGCGCGGCGACGGTGTCTTCGAGGTCGTTCGGCTCTACGCCGGCGCGCCATACGCGCTCGACGAGCACCTCGAGCGGATGACGGGCTCGGCGGCCGCGCTGCGACTGCCGTTCGACGCCGCGCAGGTGCGCGCCGACGTCGACGCGCTGCTGGCAGCGGCCGACCCCGGTGATGCGGCGCTGCGGCTGGTCTGGACGCGCGGTGGCCACCGGCTGGCGCTGATCGAGCAGGTGCCGGCCTTTCCGGCGACGGCCGCGCTGCGCAGCGTCACCTACGCGCCGACGCGCGTTCTCGACGGCGTCAAGTCGCTCAGCTACGCGGCGAACATGCTCTGTGGCCGGCTCGCACGCGAGCAGGGCGCCGACGAGGCGCTGCTCGTCACGCCGCACGGACGCGTGCTCGAGGCGCCGACGTCATCGTTCTTCCTCGTCCTCGACGGGCAGCTCTGCACGCCGGCGCTCGGTGATCACATCCTCGACTCGATTACGCGCCGCCGCGTCTTCGAGCTGACCGACGTCGTCGAACGACCGGTGACGCTCGACGACGCGCTCGCGGCCGAGGAGGCGTTCCTCGCGTCGACGTTCAAGGAGGTGCTCCCGGTGCATGAGATCGACGGCGCCGAGCTCGGCTCGGCGCCCGGTCCGATCTCGTCCGAGGTCGCGCTTCTGGTCGCGGCGCGGATCGCCGAGGACCTCGCGGCGGAGCGCCGATGAGGATCCTCACCGTCGTCGGCAACCGTCCGCAGTTCGTCAAGGCCGCCGCCGTCTCCGGGCCACTGCGGGAGGTGCACGAGGAGGTGCTCGTCCACACCGGGCAGCACTACGACGACGACCTGTCCGCGGTGTTCTTCGACGAGCTCGAGCTGCCGCGTCCCGACTATGAGCTGCGCCTCGGCACCGGCACCAACACCGCCCAGACGGCGCGGATGCTTGGCGCGCTCGAGCCGCTGGCGGCCGACGTCGAGCCCGACGCGGTGCTCGTCTACGGCGACACCAACTCGACGCTCGCTGGCGGTCTCGCCGGCGCTCAGCTCGGCTTGCCCGTCGCGCACGTCGAGGCCGGGATGCGCTCGTTCGACCGCACGATGCCGGAGGAGCTCAACCGCGTTCTCACCGACCACCTGTCGTCGCTGCTGCTCTGCCCGACGCCGACCGCGATCGCGAACCTCGAGCGCGAGGGTGTCGCCGGCCGCGCCGAGCTCGTCGGCGACGTGATGGCCGATGTCGCGGCGCTCGTCGGCGAGCGCGTCGCCGGGGACGAGACGGCGCTGGCCGCCGCCGATGTGATGCGCGGCGGCTACGTGCTCGTGACGGCTCACCGCGCCGGCAACGTCGATGACCCGAAGCGGTTGGCGCGACTCGTCGAGCTGATCGAGGCGCTGCCGCTGCCGGCGGTACTGCCGCTGCACCCGCGGACCCGCGCCCGGCTCGAGGATGCGGGCCTGTTCGAACGGCTCGAGCGGGCTCCGCACGTCGTGCTGCGGCCGCCGCTCGGCTACCTCGAGTTCGCGGCGCTGCTGGCGGGCGCACAGGCGGTGCTGACCGATTCCGGGGGCGTGCAGAAGGAGGCCTACCTCGCGGGCGTTCCGTGTGTGACGCTGCGCGACCGGACAGAATGGGTCGAGACAGTCGCCGCCGGCTGGAACGTGCTCGTCGATCTCGACGCCGCGGCCGCGCTTGCCGCCCTCGAGCGGCCGCGCCCGAGCGAGCGGGCCGCGCTCTACGGCGATGGCCAGGCCGGACGCCGAGTCGTCGCGGCGCTGTCGGACCTGTTCGGCGAGTAGCGGCCGCCGTGCGTCCCCGGGACGTGGGGCCCACCTTCTAGGGTTGCCGCATGCCTGACGCGCCGGGACTCGTGCTCTCGCCGACCGCGACCGTGGGCAACGGTGTGCGCTTCGGCGCCAACGTCGTCGTCGGCGACGGCGTTGTGATCGGCGACGGCGTCGAGATCCAGGACAACGTCGTGCTCGGCAAGTCGCCGGCGCTGCGCCGCGGCTCCGCCGCAGCCGGCGGCCACACGGGCGAGCTCGTGATCGGTGCCGGGGCGCGGATCTGCACGGCGGCGATCGTCTTCGCCGGAGCGCGCATCGGCGAGAACGCGATCGTCGGCGACCAGGCGTATGTCCGCGAGCGGGTCGAGATCGGCGCCGAGACGCTGATCGGCCGCGGCGCCACGGTCGAGAACGACGTTCGCATCGGCGCTCGCGTGAAGATCCAGACGACGGCCTACATCACCGCCCACAGCTTGATCGAGGATGACGTCTTCGTCGGTCCCTGTGTGACGACGACCAACGACGACACGATGAGCCGCCACGACGCCTCGTACCGGCTTGCCGGCGCGACGCTGCGCCGGGCATGCCGCGTCGGCGGCGGTGTCGTGATCGTGCCGGGCGTCGAGATCGGCGAGGAGGCGTTCGTCGCCGCCGGTGCGGTCGTCACCAACGACGTGCCCGCGCGCGCGATGGTCATGGGTGTCCCGGGACGCGTGATCCGCGACGTGCCCGACGAGCAGCTGCTCGAGCGCTGGCGCTAGACCTCTGGGCCTGACGCTGTAGCTCTTGCGCTTGTGGTCGGCGGGCGTGGTCGGGGTGCCGTCGAACCGCATATTTCCGCTGCGCGGAAATTGCCGAATGGTTCGAGCGACACCCCGTCCCCACCCGCGAGACCGCGAGACTGGCTCAGGCGGTGGCGACGCCGGTGGCGTCGGGGTCCGTCACGACGCTCTCGACGTCGGTCCAGATGACCTGCTCGCGGCCCGGACCGACGCCGATCAGCGAGATCTGGACGCCGGTTCGCTCCTCGAGGTAGTCGAGGTACTCGCGCGCCGCCTGCGGGAGGTCGCTGAGCGTGCGGCACTCGGTGATGTCCTCGCTCCAGCCCGGCAGTTCCTCGTAGTCGCCGACAGCGTGGTGCAGGACGGACTGGTGATACGGGTATGTCTCGAAGATCGCCTCGTCCTCGCCGCGGTAGCGCGTCGCGACCGAGATCCGATCGAGGCCGCTGAGGACGTCGAGCTTCGTGATCGCAAGGTGCGTCAGGCCGTTCACGCGCGCGGCGTACCTGAGTGCGACGAGATCGAGCCAGCCGGTTCGCCGCGGTCGTCCGGTGGTCGTGCCGAACTCTCCACCGCGCGTGCGCAGCAGCTCGCCCTGGTCGTCGTGCAGCTCGGTCGGGAAGGGCCCGGCACCGACGCGCGTCGCGTAGGCCTTGCTGACGCCCCAGACCTCGGCGATCGCCGTCGGCCCGACGCCGGCGCCGACGCACGCGGCGCCCGCGACGGGGTTCGAGGAGGTGACGAACGGATACGTGCCGTGATCGATGTCGAGCAGCGTTCCCTGTGCGCCCTCGAAGAGCACGCGGCGCCCGTCCTCGAGCAGGTCGTGGGTCATCGCCGTCGTGTCGGCGATGTGCTGCTCGAGCCGATGGCCGTAGGTCAGGTACTCCTCGGTCATCGACTGCAGGTCGAGCCGCGGGTCGCGGTCGTATGGGCGCAGCGTCAGCTTCTTCGGCTCGAGCGCGGCGACGATCTTCTTCTTCAGGATCTTCTCGTCGAGCAGGTCCTGGACGCGGATCCCGACGCGGGCGACCTTGTCGGCGTAGGCGGGGCCGATGCCGCGGCGCGTCGTGCCGATCTCGAGCTTGCCGAGCCGGCGCTCGGTCGCCTCGTCGAGCAGCAGGTGGTACGGCATGATCACGTGCGCGTTGGCCGACAGCTTCAGGCCGGTGGCGTCGATGCCCTGGCTGCGCAGCCCGTCGAGCTCGGTGCCGAGCACCTTCGGGTCGACGACGACGCCGTTGCCGATCATGCACGGCTTGCCGGGGTACAGGATCCCCGATGGGATCAGATGGAACTTGAACGTCTCGCCGTGGCGGACGATCGTGTGGCCGGCATTGTTGCCGCCCTGAAAGCGCACGACGGCGTCGGCCTGCTCGGCAAGCAGGTCGGTGATCTTGCCCTTGCCCTCGTCGCCCCACTGGGCGCCCACGATGACGATGCCCGGCATGCGCAGAGAGTCTAGGCCGAGTGTTCGAGGGCGGCGCGGTGGTCCGTCCCGTGGATCGGTATCGCCTCGCACATCTCCTTCAGGCGGGAGACGGTCCGGTCGCCGATCTGCTCGGCAAGCGGCTCGAGATCGAGGTTCGTGGTGATCGTCATCGAGCGCTCGGCCTCGTAGCGGGCGTTGACGATCGAATACAGCTGCTCGAGCACCCAGGGGCTCGAGCGCTCGGCGCCGACGTCGTCGATGTGCAGCAGGTCGACCGCGGCGAGGCGGTCGAACAGCGCCAGGTACGAGCTGTCCGAGCCGTCGTCGTAGGTGCGGCGGATCTCGTTGAGCAGCCGCGGCATCGAGTAGATCGCGACCGAGCGGCCGGCGTCCAGCGCCGCCTTCGCGACGAGCATCGCGAGCGTCGTCTTCCCTGTGCCGACCTCGCCGAACAGCCACAGCCCGCGGCCCTGGTCGAGGTTCTCGTCGATCTTGCGCACGTAGGCACGGATCGGTCGCAGCACCGGCTCCGGCATCGCCGTGACCGGGTTGCGGTCGAAGCCGACCTCCTTGTAGCGCTTCGGGATCACCGCGCTCAGCGAGCCGGCGCGGCGGCGGCTGACGAGCTGCGTGCGGCAGCCGCACGGCACGGCCGTGCGCGTCTCGTCGTCGACGAGGAATCCGGAGCCGTCGCAGCGGCCGAGGGCGCAAGGAGAGAAAGTCACTGGGACCCGCCTCCGCCTTACGCGTCCGGCTGCTTGGTCATGAAGCGCGGATACTCGCTCTGGAACACGAGCGGGACGTCGCCGAGGCCGCCGTTGCGGTGCTTGGAGATGATCAGGTCGGCTTCGCCCGGGCGGTCGCTGTCGTCCGGGTGGTAGTACTCGTCGCGATAGATGAAGACGACGAGGTCGGCGTCCTGCTCGATCTGGCCTGACTCGCGCAGGTCCGAGAGCAGCGGCCGCTTGTCGGTCCGCGACTCGACACCGCGGCTGAGCTGCGACAGCGCGATCACCGGCACGTTCAGCTCTCGGGCGAGGATCTTCAGCCCTCGGCTCATCTGGCCGACCTGCTCGACGCGCGACTCGACGCGCCCGTCCGGTCGCAGCAGCTGCAGGTAGTCGATGATGATCATCCCGAGGCCGCCGCGCGAGGACTCCTGGGCGTGCAGCCGCCGTGCCTTGGCACGGATCTCGAGGATGCCGATGTCGGACGAGTCGTCGATGTAGAGCGGCGCTTTCTGGAAGTGCTCGGCGACGTCGAGCACGCGCTTCCACTTGCGCTCCTCCTTCAGCCGGCCCTTGCGCAGGTCATCGCCGCGGATCGACGCCTGGCTGGCGATGAAGCGCTGGGCGAGCTCGGCCTCGGACATCTCGAGGCTGAAGAGGGCGACGGCACGCGGATCGGTCTTGTGCAGCGCCACGTTCTCGGCCATGTTCGTGACGAGCGCGCTCTTGCCCATCGACGGACGGGCGGCGATGATGATCAGGTTGCCGGGCTGGAAGCCGCCGGTGATCTCGTCGAGGTCGGCGAAGCCCGACGGCGTGCCGGTGATCGACTGGTTGCCCGCGGACAGCCGCTGCCACTTGTCGATCTCGGCGAACAGCACCGTCCCGACGTTCTGAAAGTCCTTCGTGCGATCGTCGTGGGCGACCTCGAACATCGCCCGCTCGGCCTGTTCGACGATCTCCTTCGGCAGCGCGGCGTTGTTGAGGACCTGGGCCTGGATCTCGTAGGTCGTCGCCAGCAGTCGCCGCATCAGCGCGTGCTCGCGGACGATCTGCGCGTAGCGGCGGGCGTTGCCCGCGGCCGGGACGGCGCCGGCCAGGCTGTCGACGGCCGCGGCGCCGCCGACCTCGTCGAGCTGGCCGTGCGAGCGCAGCTGCTCGGTGACGGTGAGCACGTCGATCGGCTCGTTCTCGGCGTAGAGCCCGAGCATCGCCTCGTAGATCAGGCGGTGCCGCTCGCGGTAGAAGTCCTCGGCCTTGAGACCCTCGTCGATGACGAGCGCATAGAGCGTCCGGTCCGAGAGCAGGATTGCGCCGAGCACCGACTGCTCGGCCTCGAGCGAGTGGGGTGGCGCGACGCCGACGGACGGCGGTGACGGGGCCTCGGAAGGGAACGCGGACACGGTCACCCGAAGCTAGCGACGGCCGCCGACGTCGTGCAGCTTTGGTCCCGCTCCCAGCGAGAGATTTGTGGCGAGGCGCGTGAGCGCCGGGCTACTGCTCGGTGACGATCGTCTTGACCGTGGCGGTGAGCCCGTCACCGACCTCGACCACGACCATGTACGTGCCGACCGACTTGATCGGCTCGTCGAGATGGATCTTGCGGCGGTCGATCGTGATCGACCGCGCCTCGGCGATCGCCTCGGCCAGGTCCTGCGTCGTCACGGAGCCGAACAGGCGGCCGTCCTCGCCGGCCTGCTGGGCGATCGTCAACACCGTCTTGTTGAGCGTCGCGACGTGTTCCTGCGCACGGTCGACGGCGTCGCG
>DASRHW010000063.1:0-5724 GCA_035650375.1 Solirubrobacteraceae bacterium
TCGGCACGATCTCGGTCGAGGTCTCAGAGCTGCTCGGCAGCCAGCTCGCCGAGCGCGGCATCGCCCACACCGTGCTCAACGCGAAGCCCGAGCACGCCGAGCGCGAGGGCGAGATCGTCGCCGAGGCGGGCCAGCCGGGCGCCGTCACGATCGCGACCAACATGGCCGGCCGTGGTGTCGACATCAAGCTCGGCGGCAGCGCCGAGCACATCACCATGCGTGAGCTGGCCAAGCTCGGGCTGAAGCCGGGCGAGCCCGACTACGACGAGCAGTTCGCCGAGCTGCTGCCGCGCATCTCCGATCGCGTCGACGAGGACCGCGAGAAGGTCGTCGAGGCCGGCGGCCTGTTCATCATCGGCACCGAGCGCCACGAGTCGCGCCGGATCGACAACCAGCTTCGCGGCCGCGCCGGCCGTCAGGGCGACCCCGGTGAGTCGCGCTTCTTCCTCTCCGGCCAGGACGACCTCGTGCGGCTGTTCGCCGGCGACCGGATCTACAACATCCTCGAGCGCTTCGGCGGCACCGACGACGACGGCAACGAGGAGCCGATCGAGGCCGGGATCCTCTCGAAGCAGATCGAGAAGGCCCAGCGCAAGGTCGAGGAGCAGAACTTCCTGATCCGCAAGCGCGTGCTCGAGTACGACGACGTGATGAACGAGCAGCGGCGGATCGTCTACGAGTACCGCGACCAGATCCTCGAAGGCCGTGCCATGGGCGAGCAGGCACGCGACGAGATCGGCCAGGTCGTCGAGCGGCTCGTCGACGAGTACCTGGCGTCGGACTTCGTCGAGGACTGGGACCTCGAGGGCCTCTTCGTCGCGCTCGAGGACATCTACCCGGTCGGCTTCGACGCCGGAGACCTCGAGCTCGACCACGTCGACCGCAACGCGCTCGTCGACCGCCTCGCCGAGGACGCCGGGCAGCTCTACGACCAGCGCGAGGAGGAGCTCGGCGAGGAGCTGATGCGGGCGCTCGAGCGCTATCTGCTGCTGCAGATCATCGACAACCGCTGGCGTGAGCACCTCTACGACATGGACTACCTGCGCGAGGGGATCCACCTCCGCGGGTTCGCGCAGATCGAGCCGATCATCGCCTACAAGAACGAGGCGTTCACGCTCTTCACCGACCTGATGAACACGATCTGGTCGGACTTCGCGCGGATGATCTTCCACGTCGAGGTCGCCGTCGACGGCGAGGATCCCCAGCCGATCGCGCAGCGCGGCGCGACCGGCAGCTCGACACGTGCCGCGAACGTCACGTACTCGGGTGGCGTCGGGAGTGTGCAGCCGAGCGCGCTGGCGGCGGCGGCGGGCGGTGCCGTCGTCGGCGAGGAGGGCTACGACGCGGCCGAGGTCGAGGTGCTGCCGGTCGTCGAGCAGCGCCACGTCGACGAGCGCGACCAGATCGGCCGCAACGATCCCTGTTGGTGCGGCTCGGGGTTGAAGTTCAAAAAGTGCCACGGCGCCGCATAGGCGAGGCCGTCTCATAGCGGCGTCTCGGCGCCGCTGGCTGCGTCCTCGGCCCTCGAAGTGCGGAGCACTCCTTCGGGGCCTGCGTCCTTGCCACCGACGCCGATCCGCGGCTCTGAGACGGCCTCGCGGGGGAATGGTGGCCCTCGCCATATATTGGCCTCCATAGCCGATCTGCCGACACCACAGCGCCTGACGGCGATCCGCGATCAGCTGACGCCGCTGATCGAGAGCGCCGATCCCGGCGCTCTGGCCGAGCAGGCGGGGGCGCTCGAGCTGGAGATGGGCGCTCCTGGCTTCTGGGACGACCAAGAGCGGGCACAGCAGGTCTCGTCCGAGCACGCTCGCGTCACGCGGCGGCTCGAGCAGATGCGATCGCTCGAGGCCGACGTCGACGACCTCGAGGGCCTCGCGGAGCTCGCCGCCGAGGACGCCTCGATCGCGGAGGAGCTCGAGGAGCAGCTCGCGGCCGTCGAGGCGCGGCTGTCCGACCTCGAGCTCGAGCGCCTGTTCTCCGGCCGCTACGACCGTGGCGACGCGCTCGTCGCCGTCAATGCTGGCGCCGGTGGAACCGACGCCCAGGACTGGGCCGAGATGGTGTTGCGGATGGAGATGCGCTGGGCCGAGCGGCGCGGCTTCAAGGTCGAGCTGCTCGAGGTTTCGGAGGGGGAGGAGGCCGGGATCAAGTCCGCGACCTTCCGTGTCTCCGGCGAGAACGCCTACGGGCTCTACAGCGCCGAGAAGGGCGTCCACCGGCTCGTCCGCCTGAGCCCGTTCGACTCCGCCAACCGGCGCCAGACCAGCTTCGCGGGCGTGGAGGTGTCACCGGTGATCGAGGATGCCGGCGAGGTCGAGATCGACGCCGACGACCTCCAGGTCGACACCTACCGCGCGTCCGGCGCCGGCGGCCAGCACGTCAACAAGACCGACTCCGCGGTGCGGATCACGCATCGGCCGAGCGGGATCGTCGTGCAATGCCAGAACGAGCGCTCGCAGACGCAGAACCGCGAGACCGCGATGAAGATGCTGCGCTCGAAGCTGGTCGAGCTGCGCGAGCGCGAGCGCGCTGAGGAGCTCGCGCGCGAACGCGGCGACGCGCAGGACGTCAACTTCGGCTCGCAGATCCGCTCGTACGTGCTGCACCCGTACACGATGGTCAAGGACCACCGGACGAACTTCGAGGTCGGCAACGCCCAGGGCGTGCTCGAGGGCGACCTCGACGGCTTCATCCGCGCCGAGCTCCTCCGCGCCGCCGGGCGATCAGCGGGTGCCGGAGGCGTCAAATGACGCCGGAGGCGGGTCCCGCCTCCGTTCTCGGTGCCGGAGGCGTCAAATGACGCCGGAGGCGGGTCCCGCCTCTCGTTCTCCGCGAGTGGCTGCCGGAGGCAGCATGAGCGACGGGGTCCGAGAGCCCCGCCGCGACCAGCCGGAAGCTCCGTACCTCGACGCGCTCGTCGCCTACGCGTTCCGTGGCGCCGGGCGCTTTCACGTCCCCGGGCACAAGGGCGGCGACGGGGCCGATCCGGCGCTGCGCTCGGCGATCGGGGTGCGGGCGCTGGAGATGGACATCCCGAAGGGCATCGAGGGGATCGACGAAGGGTCGTCGCCGACGCCGTACGAGCGTGCCGAGACGCTCGCCGCCGAAGCGCACGGCGCCGCGCGGACCTGGTTTCTGACCAACGGTGCGACACAGGGCAACCACGCGCTCTGCCTGGCGCTGGCGCAACTCGGCAACGAGGTCGTGCTGCAGCGCAACGCCCATGCGTCGCTCGTCGACGGGCTCGTCCTCAGCGGCGGCCTGCCGCGCTTCGTGGCGCCGGCCTACGACGACGAGCTCGGGATGGCGCACGGCGTCACGCCCGAGGCGCTCGCCGCCGCGTTCGAGGAGCATTCGCAGGCGGGCGCCGCGTTCGTCGTGTCGCCGACGTACTACGGGCTCTGCGCGGACGTCGAGGCGCTCGCCCGCGTCGCGCATGCCGCCGGGGCGGCGCTCGTCGTCGACCAGGCGTGGGGACCGCACTTCGGCTTTCACCCAGCGCTGCCGCCGTCGGCGCTCGCGCTCGGTGCCGACGCCGTGCTGACATCGACCCACAAGATCGTCGGCAGCCTGACGCAGAGCGCGATGCTGCACGTCGGCGTCGGCGGGCGCGTCGATGCCGACGCGCTCGCGCGGGCGGTGCGGCTCGTCCGCTCGACATCGCCGAGCGCGTTGCTGCTCGGCTCGCTCGACGCCGCGCGGCGCCAGCTCGCCGTGCACGGCGAGGCGCTGTTGCACGCGACGCTCGCCGCGGTCGAGGCGACGCGGGCGAAGCTCGCGGCGATCCCGGGCGTCGCGCTGCTCGGGCCCGAGCTGGTCGGCGCCGACGGCGTCGCCGGCTGGGATCCACTGCGGATCGTGCTCGACGTCCGTGGCACCGGCCGTTCGGGCTACGACGTCGCCGGCGCGCTGCGCGACTCCTACGACGTCCAGCCCGAGCTCGCGACGCAGGCGACCGTCGTCTTCGTCGTCGGGATCGCGGAACGCGCCGACGCTCTCGAGCGGATGGCCGGAGACGTCGACGAGGTCGTCAAGCGCATCGCTCGCGCCGGAACGACCGAGGCGGTCGTGCGCGGTGCCGACGCCCTGGAGAGCACAATGGTCGTGTCGCCGCGCGAGGCGTTCCTCGGTGCCAGCGAGCGCGTGGCGATCGCCGACGCTGTCGGCCGCGTGTCGTGCGAGTCGATCGCCGGTTACCCGCCCGGAATCCCGGCGCTGCTGCCGGGAGAGCTCATCAGCGCCGAGACGATCGACTACCTGCGGCGGATCGTCGCCGCGGGCGCGCGGCTGCACGGTGCCGCCGATCCGACGCTCGAGACGATCACCGTGCTCGCGTCGTCCTAGCGCGTCTTTCGCGCCGTATCCTGGCCCCGATGCGCCTCGACGAGATCGTCCGGCTCGCGCTGGACGAGGACCTCGCGCCGCCGATCGGCGACGTGACCACGACGGCAACGGTCCCCGAGGGCGCTCGTGCTCTCGCGACGATCTCGCAGAAGTCTCCCGGCGTGATCTACGGCCTCGATGCCGCCGAGGCGACGTTTCGCGCGCTCGACGCCGACGTCGAGCTGACGCGGCTCGCGCCCGAGGCGCAGTGGCGCGATCCGGGGCCGGTGCTGCGGATCGCCGGCGACGCCCGCGCGCTGCTCGCGGCGGAGCGGACCGCTCTGAACCTGCTGGCGCAGCTGTCCGGCGTCGCGACGCTGACGGCTCAGCATGTCCGGGCCGTCGAAGGCACCGGGGTGAGGATCCTCGACACGCGCAAGACGGTGCCCGGGATGCGCGCCCTACAGAAGCAGGCGGTGCTCGCCGGCGGCGGCGTCAGCCACCGCTTCGGGCTCTTCGACGCCTTCCTGATCAAGGAGAACCACATCGCGATGGTCGGCGGCATCACCGCGGCCGTCGCGGCCGCCCGCGCGGCGCATCCCGAGCTGCTGCTCGAGGTCGAATGCGAGACCGTCGAGGAGGTCGCCGAGGCGCTCGCGGCGGCGGCGCCGCGGATCCTGCTCGACAACATGGGCCCCGACGAGCTGCGCGCCGCGGTCGCCGTCAACGCCGCCTCCGAGCGGCCGGCAGAGCTCGAGTGCAGCGGCGGCGTGACGCTCGAGACGATCCGCTCGCTGGCCGTTCCGGGGCTAGACTTCATCTCGGTCGGGGCGCTCACGCATTCGGCTCCGGCGTTGGACATGTCGTTGCTGCTGGAGGCAGTCTCATGAGCTTGTTGACGCTTGAGAACATCCCCGCCCTGCAGGCCGAGGTCCGTGCGCTCGCAGCCGAGCGCGACGCGGTGATCCTGGCCCACAACTACCAGCTGCCGGAGGTCCAGGACGTCGCCGACTATGTCGGCGACTCGCTCGGGTTGTCGATCCGCGCCGCTGCCACCGACGCTTCGGTGATCGCCTTCTGCGGCGTGCACTTCATGGCCGAGACGGCGTCGATCCTGTCGCCCGACAAGACGGTCCTGATCCCCGACTTGGACGCCGGCTGCTCGCTCGCGGACTCGATCACTCCAGAACAGCTGCGGGCCTGGCAGGCGCAGCATCCGGGCGCGATCACGGTGATGTACGTCAACACGACGGCCGAGATCAAGGCGCTGACCGACTACTGCGTCACGTCGTCGAACGCGGTCAAGGTCGTCGAGCACATCCTTGCCGAGCACGGCGACGAGCAGGAGATCCTCTTCGGCCCCGACATGTTCCTCGGCGCCTACGTCGAGAAGAC
>DASRHW010000064.1:0-15116 GCA_035650375.1 Solirubrobacteraceae bacterium
CGACCGCCGCCGTCGCGAGCGCTCCGGGGCGTGGCGGATCGTCGAGCGGCTGCTCGGGCTCGAGATGAAGATGCGCCAGTACGAGGTCGGCAAGCGCTTCTGCGACGAGGTCGTCGCGGAGCGGGGCATCGCCGGCCTCAACCGTGCCTGGCAGAGCCCGGAGACGCTGCCGAGCTGGGCCGAGCTCGAGGACCCTCGGGCATGGCGCGCGCGGACCGCCTGAGCACGATCACCGCCACCTAGAATGGGCCTGTGCCCTCCCGTGAGCAGATTCTCCAGGCCCTGCGGGCCGTCATTGACCCCGAGCTGCGCAAGGACATCGTCGAGCTCGGCATGGTCCGCTCGATCGACGCCAAGGCCGACGGCAGCATCGCCGTCACGGTCTCGCTGACGACCCCGGGCTGCCCGATCCGCGATCACTTCTCGACGGCCGTCGTCGACGCCGTCGGCGCGCTCGACGGCGTCACCTCCGTCAGCGTCGCGTTCGACGTGCTGTCAGACAGCGAGAAGAGCGATCTGCAGAAGAAGCTCGGCCGTGCCGGCGGACTGCCCGAGGGCGCGCTGGCCCAGGTCCAGAACGTCGTCTGCGTCGGCTCCGGCAAGGGCGGCGTCGGCAAGTCGACGCTGACCGCGAACCTCGCGATGGCGCTGACGGCGGAGGGCAAGCGCGTCGGCATCCTCGACGCCGACGTCTGGGGCTACTCGATCCCGCGCATGTTCGGGCTCGGCGGGCAGCGTCCGCCGGTCACCGCCGAGCGCAAGATCGCGCCGCTCGAGGCTTTCGGCGTCAAGGTGATGTCGATCGGCTTCTTCGTCGAGGAGGACGCCGCCGTCGTCTGGCGCGGGCCGATGCTGCACAAGGCGCTGACGCAGTTCCTCGAGGACGTCGCCTGGGGCGAGCTCGACGTCCTGCTCGTCGACCTTCCGCCGGGCACGGGCGACGTCTCGATGACGCTCGCGCAGCTGCTTCCGGCGGCGACGTTCCTGATCGTCACGACGCCGCAGGCGACCGCGCAGAAGGTGGCGCGGCGCTCGGCCGAGATGGCGCACAAGGTCGATCTCGAGATCGCCGGCGTGGTCGAGAACATGGCCGGGTTCGTCACTCCCAGCGGTGAGCGCTTCGCGATCTTCGGCGAGGGCGGCGGGCGCGAGCTCGCCGACGACCTCGACGTGCCGCTGTTCGGCAGCGTCCCGCTGACGATGCCGCTGCGCGCCCAGGCCGACGCCGGCGAGCCGCTCGTGCACACGAACCCAGACGATCCCGCGTCACAGGCGATTCGCCACACGGCACGCGGTCTGCTCGCGTCCTTCCCGGCGCCCGTCCTGCCGATGGCCGCAGCGATCAGCGCCGGCACCCCTGAGCCGGCAGCCCCGACGGGCTTCCAGCTCCCGATGGTCCAGGGCTAGCCGGGCCTAGCGCGGCCCCGTCGGGTTCTGACGGCGTCCTCCCTCGCTCGCGTGCAGAGCACGCCACGCTCGGTGCGTCCTGGTCAGAACCCGACGTTGCTCGCGCTATCCCCAGCCAGCTGGGGTGCTGCTCAGCTCTTGCCGGCGAAGTAGTCGATATTGACCTGCGCGAAGCGCGCCCACTCGTCGGGGAGCTGGTCCTCGGCGAAGCAGGCGTCGACCGGGCATGCCTCGACGCAGGCGTCGCAGTCGATGCACTCTTCCGGGTCGATGTAGAGCATCTCGACCTTGTCGTAGTCGGGCTCGTCAGGAGTCGGATGGATGCAGTCGACGGGACAGACCTCGACGCACGAGTTGTCCTTGGTGCCGATGCAGGGCTCTGCGATGACGTAGGCCATGGGTGTCGAATCCTTGTGTCCTGGACGACGGGAAGCGCATCGTAGTAGGTCGAAACGCGTCTCGGACTGCACCAGGCGTGCCGTGCCCGGTCCTTGGTGGGGAGTGCTTCCCGCCCGGCGTTCAGGCTCCTGCATGCCGCGCACCGAGAGTACGCTCACGGCATGAGCGCTGCCGGCGGTGTCCCCGACGTCCAAAGCGGCCTCGAGGGCGTCGTCGCGTTCGCGACCGAGATCGCCGAGCCCGATCGAGACGGCGGCGCACTGCGCTATCGCGGTGTGGACATCGAGGATCTCGTCGGTTCGGTGCCGTACGAGCGCATCTGGGGACTGCTCGTCGACGGGACGTTCGATCCCGGGCTGCCGGCGGACGACGCGCTCGTGCTTGCGGTGCACAGCGGCGACACACGCGTCGACCTCCAGAGCGCACTGGCGATGCTCGCCCCGCAACTCGGCTTCGGGCAGCTGATCGACGTCGACGACGCCACCGCGCGTGACCAGCTCGGGCGCGCCTCGGCGGCGGCGCTGTCGTTCGTCGCGCAGTCGGCTCGTGGCGCCGACGTGGCGCCCGTGCCGGAAGCCGCCATCGGTGCCGCGGAGACCGCGGCCGAGCGCTTTCTCGTCCGCTGGCGCGGCGAGGCCGATCCGAACCACGTCAAGGCGATCGATGCCTACTGGGGCTCGGCGGCCGAGCACGGGATGAACGCCTCGACGTTCACGGCGCGTGTCGTCGCCTCGACCGGCGCCGACGCCGCCGCGGCCCTGAGCGCGGCCGTCGGGGCGCTCAGCGGCCCGCTCCACGGCGGCGCTCCCAGCCGTGTGCTGAAGATGCTCGACGAGGTCTCGGCGCGCGGCGATGCGGAGCGCTGGGTCGCCGCCGCGCTCGATCGTGGTGAGCGCCTGATGGGATTCGGCCACCGCGTCTATCGCGCCGAGGATCCGCGTGCCCGGGTGCTGCGGCGAACGGCGCGCGAGATCGGCTCGCCCCGCTTCGAGGTTGCCGAGGCGCTCGAGACGGCGGCGCTCGCCGAGCTGAGGGCGCGCCGCCCGGACCGCGTGCTGGCGACCAACGTCGAGTTCTGGTCCGCGGTCGTGCTCGACAGCGCCGAGGTGCCGGCGTCGCTGTTCACGTCGATGTTCGCCTGTGCCCGCGTGGCCGGTTGGAGCGCGCACGTGCTCGAGCAGAAGCACGAAGGCCGGCTGATCCGCCCGACGGCGAAGTACGTCGGCTCAGGGCCGCGGGCCCCTGAAGCCGTCGGCTCCTGAGCGCGTCCGTATCCTGGTGGCGTGCCGGCGCGTCGCCTCGACCCAGAGCACCTTGGCGACCACATCGATCGCCTCTACCGCGCCGCCTGGGGGCTTTGTGGGTCGCGAGAAGAGGCCGAGGATCTCGTTCAGGACACGTTCGCACGCGTGCTCGCGCGCCCGCGGCTGCTGCGGTCCGGCGACGATCTCGGCTACCTGCTGCAAGTGCTGCGCAACACCTTCATCAGCAGCCGCCGAACGGCCGCCCGGCGCCCGCGCACCAGCGCGATGCCCGAAGGCTTCGAGCCGGCAGACGTCCGTTCGACCACGCAGCCTGACGCCGCGCTCGAGGCACGCGACGTCTACGCGGCGATCGCGGCGCTCGCGCCGGACTTCCGCGACGCGCTCGTCGCAGTCGATCTCGTCGGCCTGTCCTACGGCGAGGCAGGCAAGCTCCTGGGCGTCAAGGAGGCCACGATCACGAGCCGGCTGCATCGTGCCCGTACGCAGGTATCCGCCGCGATGCGTGCCGAGCTCGGGCAGGATCAGTCGCGCGAGGGCGTCATCTAGATGACGATGCACGAGCCGCCACCCGACTACGAGCGCCTGCTGGCCGTCGCCGAGCGCGAGCGCGCGCCGCTGACGCTGCGCGAACGCGTCGAAGCCGATCGCTCGCGGCTCGCGACGCGAGCCGCGATCAGCCGCCGGTTGCGGCTCAGCGGGGTGCTCGCGGGCGCCGCGGCGGTCGTCGGGGTCGTCGTTGGTCTCGCGGTTCCCGGTGACGGCGGACCGACCGTGCTCGAGGCCGCCGGTCTCGGCGTCAAGCCCGCGCTCGCCGCGGCGCCGCCCGTGCACAAGAGCCGCCCCGACACGCTCGAGGCGTCGGTCGGCGGGGTCGACTTCCCGGCCTGGGGCACCGATGAGCGCTGGACGGCGAGTGGCCGCCGGAGCGATGAGCTCGACGGACGCAAGACGGAGACGGTCTTCTACGACAGCTCACGCGGCTCGCGGCTCGGCTACACGATCGTCGACGGTGACCCGCTGCCGTGGCCGGAGAACGCGAAGACCGTGACGCGCCGTGGCGTCGCCGTGCATCTGCTCCGTCACGACGGGCGGCTCATCGCGGTCTGGCGGGTGCACGACAGGACGTGCGTGATCTCAGCCCCGGCGACGGTGAGCGAGAGCCGCCTGGTCCGGCTGGCGTCGATCGCGACCTACACCTAGCCTGCACTGAATGAGCCGCCTCTTCGTCACCGGCTTGGCCGGGTACCTCGGCCGAGCCGTTGCCCACGCGGCACGGGCGGCGGGGTGGGAGGTCGCCGGCTCTATCCACGAGCGTCCGGCCGATCGCGACGCCGAGGCCTACCGGCTCGACGTACGGGACTCCGCTGCGGTGCTCGACGCGGTCAAGACAGCCCGCTCCGACGCCGTCATCCACACCGCCTATCGACGCAACGGTGATGAGGCCGGCGCTGTCAACGCCGACGGCGCCGGAAACGTCGCGCAGGCCGCGCACGACGTCGGCGCGCGGCTCGTTCACGTGTCATCGGACGTGATCTTTCGCGGTAATCCGGGGCGCCCGCTGCGCGAGGACGATCCGCCCGACCCGCTGACCGACTACGGCGTCACGAAGGCGTCCGCCGAGGCCACGGTCGCTGAGCTCGATCCCGCCGCGGTGCTCGTACGGACCAGCCTGATCTACGGCGGCGACGGCTCGTCCGACCATGAGCGGATGGCGATCGACGCGGCGGGCGGGCTGATCGACGCGACCTTCTTCACCGACGAGTACCGCTGCCCCGTGCTGGCGTCCGAGCTCGCCTCGGCGCTGGTCGAGCTGGCCGGCCGCCCGGACGTCAACGGGCCGCTGCACGTCGCCGGCGCGGACAGCCTCAACCGGCTCGAGTTCGCACGCCTCGTGGCCTCGCATGCAGGGCGCGACCCCAATCGGCTGCGCGGCGGCGAGGGCCCTGCCGATCGGCCGAAGGACCTGACGCTCGACTGCTCGCGAGCGCGGGAGCTGCTGAGCACGGCACCGCGGGGCGCACGGGCAGTTCTCGGCGGCTGAGGCCTCCCCGTCGCTCCCGTTCTGCGCTGCGTCGCGTCGCCGGCACGGGGGTGGGCTGCCTTTTCCTTGGCATGGATGGAAAAGACCGCCCACCCCCTGGCGCGACGGCGGCCGATCGTGCCGAGACAGCCGGGTTAACGACGAGGGGCCCGGCGCAAGCCGGGCCCCTGTGACGTCGTCCGCGGATCGCCGGTTCCGGCGATCGAAACAACTTTCGCCCTGTGGTCGTCGACAAGCGACGACCACGGGCGACGCTTGTTACATCATGCCGCCCATGCCGCCCATGTCGGGCATGCCGCCGCCACCGCCGTTGTCCTTGTCCTGGATCTCGCAGACGATCGCCTCGGTGGTGAGGATGTTCTTCGCGATCGAGGCTGCGTTCTGCAGCGCCGAGCGCGTGACCATCGCCGGGTCGATGACGCCCTCGGCGACGAGATCGACGATCTCGCCCGATGCGGCGTTGAGGCCGAAGCCCTTCTTCGCCTTGCGGACGTCGTTGATCACGACCGAGCCCTCGAGCCCGGCGTTCTCAGCGATCTGACGCAGCGGCTCCTCGAGCGCACGGAGCACGATCCGGGCGCCGGTGCGCTCGTCGTCCTCGTATGCCTCGACCTTCAGCGAGGTGCCCGCCTGCAGCAGCGCGACGCCGCCACCGGGGACGATCCCCTCTTCGAGCGCCGCGCGAGTTGCCTGGAGGGCGTCCTCGACACGGTGCTTCTTCTCCTTCATCTCCGTCTCGGTCGCAGCGCCGACCTTGACGACCGCGACGCCGCCGGACAGCTTCGCGAGCCGCTCCTGGAGCTTCTCGCGGTCGAAGTCCGAGTCGGTGTTCTCGACCTCGGCCTTGATCTGGCTGATGCGGCCCTTGATCGCGGTCGCGTCACCGGCACCGTCGACGATCGTCGTGTTGTCCTTCGCGACGACGACGCGGCGGGCACGGCCCAGCTGCGAGATCTGGGTGTTCTCGAGCTTGAGACCCATCTCTTCCGTGATGACCTCGCCACCCGTCAGGATCGCGATGTCCTCGAGCATCCGCTTGCGGCGGTCGCCGAAGCCCGGCGCCTTGACGGCGACGCCCGTGAACGTGCCACGGAGCTTGTTGACGACGAGCGTGGCCAGAGCCTCGCCCTCGACGTCCTCGGCGATGATCAGGATCGACTTGCCCGACTGGATGACCTGCTCCAGCACCGGCAGCACGTCGCGGACGGAGCCGATCTTCTGGTTCGCGATGAGGATGTACGGATCCTCGAGCACGGCCTCCATGCGGTCCTGGTCCGTGACCATGTAGGGCGAGATGTAGCCCTTGTCGAACTGCATGCCCTCGGTGAACTCGAGGTCCATGCCGAACGTCTGGCCCTCTTCGACGTTGACGACGCCGTCCTTGCCGACGCGCTCGATCGCGTCCGCGATCACGTCGCCGATCTCCTCGTCGCCGGCGGAGATGGTCGCCACGCGGGCGATCTGCTCCTTGCCGGAGACGGCCTTGGCCTGCGCGCCGATGTTCTCGACGATCTGGTTGACCGCCTTCTCGATGCCGCGCTTGAGGCCGAGCGGGTTGGCACCCGCGGCGACGTTCTTCAGGCCCTGGCGGACGATCGCCTGCGCGAGCACCGTCGCGGTCGTCGTGCCGTCACCGGCAACGTCGTTGGTCGCGGTCGCGACCTCGCGGACGAGCTGTGCGCCCTGGTTCTCGAACGGATCCTCGACGTCGATCTCGCGAGCGATCGTCACACCGTCGTTGGTGATCGTCGGCGCGCCGAACTTCTTGTCGAGGACGACGTAACGGCCCTTCGGGCCGAGCGTGACCTTGACGGCGTTGGCGACGGCGTCGACGCCGGCCTCGAGCGCCTTGCGAGCGGCCGCGTCGTACTTGATCTCTTTATGAGCCATGTTGGTTAGCCCTCCACCTTCGCCAGGACGTCGGACTCGCGCAGGACGAGCAGCTCCTCGCCGTCGACCTTGATCTCGGTTCCGCCGTACTTGCTGTACAGCACGACGTCGCCCTTGGCGACGTCCAGCGGCGTCCGCTTGCCGGTGTCTTCGTTGATCTTGCCGTCACCGGCGGCGAGGACGGTGCCCTTCTGGGGCTTTTCCTTCGCAGTGTCGGGGAGGACGAGACCGCTCGCGGTCGTCTCCTCCTCGTCGATTGCCCGCACGATCAGTCGATCGCCGAGGGGCTTGAGCTTCATGGATACCTCCGTAAGCAGCGTACGTACGAGGATTGGCACTCGAATAGTGGGAGTGCCAGGCCTCTGCGGGCCAGTATAGGAACCCCCGCAGGCATGTCAACGAGCGTTCGCAGCCTCGTAACAGCGCTCCGGAAAACGGGCACTTCCGCCGGGTGGGCGGGTGGCCCGGGCTAGTTCTGTGCGCCGCCGATGCCCAGCCGGCGATCGGCGTAGCCCGGCGGGCTCTCGACGATCTGGCTGAAGCGGACGACGGTCACGACGTCGGTCTCGGCCACGGGACGGCCGTAGATCTGCTCGAGGAACTGCTGCATCTCGTCGTGGCGGCGGAACTCGGGGTTGTCGTGCTCGATGTCGCGCGGCGACAGGTCCTTGAAGCGCTTGACCTCGACGGTGTCGATGACGGCCTCGAAGATCCGCTCGCGCGGCGAATGCTGGTAGCCGATCGTGACCAGCACGGTCTGGTTCTTCTTGTACTTGTGCGACTTGTCGCCCAGCCGGATCGTGGCCGTCTTGCGACCACGCTTGAGCTGGTCGGCGAAGATCGTCGAATAGAAGTTCAGGACCTGCACGCGGGGTGGACCTTAGCGAGCGCCACCATTCCGCGCTCTCCGCGATACGTGAGCGCCTGCTCGGCCTCGTCGAGCGGCATCCAGCGTGCCTCCTCGACCTCGCCCGGGTCGTGCTCGGATGGGTCACCGGCGACGTACTCGAGCAGGAAGAACGAGACGACCTTGGCGATCCGCATGCCGTCACGCTGGTACCAGTAGCGGAGGTCGTCGAGCTTGTCGACGAGGCGCGCGTCGACGCCCGCCTCCTCGCGGACCTCGCGAATCGCGGCGTCCTCCGGGCGCTCGCCCGCCTCGAGGTGCCCCTTCGGCAGCGTCAGCACGCGCGCGCCGCCGAGCGCTCGCCGCGTCGGCACGATGACGACGCAGGCACCGTCACGGACGACGACGCCACCGGCCGAGATCTCCTGCTCAGTACGCACGCTGCCACGACCGTGGAGCCGATGCGGAAACGCCGGTGACGATCACGCTGTGACCGGAGACGGGCGCCATGGCCCAGTATCACATGCCAGGATCGCGGCGTCGAGGTCGTGACCGGCTGTCACTCGCGGCGCAACGATCCGTCGCCTGCGGTGTTCTCTGACCGACGCGTCATGCCCAAGCCGACCATCGCCCTCCACAGACCGCGCCGGCCGACGGTGCTCGCCGTCGTCCTCGCGGCGTCGCTCGCCGCGCCCGCGGCGGCGCTCGCCGAGCCGGCGAAGCCGTGGGCCACGATCAACGTCTGCGATACCAGCGCCCGGCCCGACACGATCGGCCTGCGGGCGCTGATGCCGGGCAACGGCACCGCGACCGACGAGATGTTCATGCGCTTCCAGGTTCAGTACTTCAGCCCGGCCGACGGCGCCTGGCACAGCCTCACGTCGGGGGGCGACTCGGGCTTCGTCGACGTCGGCTCGGGACGCCAGAAGACGCGCGAGGCGGGCCGCTCGTTCGTCTTCGCCCCGCTCGCGAAGCGCACAGGCGTCCAGCTGCGCGGCCTCGTCAGCTTCGAGTGGCGTCGCGGCGGAGTCGCGATCCAGAAGACCCGCCGGCTGACGACGCCCAAGCACGTCAGCTCCGCGGGCGCCGACCCGCTCGGGTTCAGCGCCGCGATCTGCGTCCTCGTCTAGTCTGCGACGTCACGCCGAGT
The DNA here is from genome assembly GCA_035650375.1 of Solirubrobacteraceae bacterium. Classification (GTDB taxonomy): domain Bacteria; phylum Actinomycetota; class Thermoleophilia; order Solirubrobacterales; family Solirubrobacteraceae; genus BP-464. The sequence goes on from DASRHW010000064.1 coordinate 9,000, forward strand.
CGGCGACGACGATCGCCCGTGGACGCCGTAGGACGAGCAGCGCCAGTGCCGTGACCGCACCAAGCGCCGCGATCGCGGAGGCAACCACGAACGCCCGCTGGTAGCCGGCCGCCAGCGCGACGTCGTTCGCGGCCCCGCTCAGGTCGGCCGTCCGCTGTGCGGCGACCGTCGCCAGCAGCGCCAGGCCGAGCGATCCGCCGATCTGCCGCGAAGTGCTGACGACGCCCGACACGAGGCCCGACTCGGCGCCGCGCACGCCGGTGCTAGCGAGGATCGTCGCGGTCACCAGCGAGAGGCCGTGACCGGCGGTGACGACCAGCGACGGCGCCAGCACGTCGGCGAGGTAGGAGCCGTCGGCGGACACGCCGCTGAACAACAGGTTGCCGAGCGAGATCAGCGCCAACCCACCGGTGAGCACGATGCCGCCGCCGAACCGCGTCGTCAGCCGCGAAGCGATCTGCGGGCACAACACGATCATCAGATTCATCGGCAGGAACACCAGCCCGGCCTCGATCGGGTTGTAGCCGAGCACCTGCTGGAGGTAGAGCGAGACGAGGTACCACATCCCGAACGTGCCGGCGCCCATGCAGGCGACGACGAGGCTCGCGCCCGACAGCGATCGCGAGCGGAAGAGCCGAAGCGGTACGAGCGGCGCCGTGGCGATGCGCGCCTCGATCAACAGGAACGTCGCCAGCAGCGCGATGCCGACAGCGGCGACGCCGAGCGTCCGCTGTGATCCCCAGCCGTGCTGCTCGGTGCCGACGATGGCGTAGCTGAGCGTGATCAGGCCGGCCGTGACGGTCAGGGCGCCGGCGAAGTCGAAGCTCCGGCGCGCGTGCCGATCGCCGAGGCCACGCGGCACGACGCGCAGCACGGCGAGTGCCCCGACGATCCCGAACGGAAAGTTGATCAGGAGGATCCAGCGCCACGAGAGCAACTGCGTGAGGATCCCACCGAACAGCGCGCCGGAGGTTCCGCCGACACCGCCGATCGCCGCCCACAACCCCAGCACGCGGTTGCGATCGGCGCCCTCGCGGAACGTCGTCATGAGCACGGACAGCGTCGCCGGGAAGATGATCGCGCCGGCAAGGCCCTGCGCCGCGCGTGCCGCGATCAGGAGGTCCTTGCTCGGTGCCAGGCCGCCGGCGAGCGATGCCACGGCGAGCAGGCCCATCCCCGCCGCGAGCATCTCGCGACGGCCGAGGATGTCGGAGGCGCGCCCGCCGAGCAGCAGAAAGCCGGCGAAGGTCAGCCCGTAGGCGTTGACGACCCACTGAAGCTCGACGGCGCTGAAGTCGAGGCTCCGGCGGATCACCGGCAGCGCCGTGTTGACGATCGAGACGTCGAGCACGACCAGGAACGAGCCGAGGCAGCAGAGCACGAGGATCAGCGTCAGGTGCCTCGCGTGAGCGGCCCCGGCGTCGGCCCCGGGGTCCCCCGCCTGCAACTCGTCGTCGGCCTGCGTCACGTCTGGCAGCCCGGGCACCAGTAGGTGGCGCGGTTGTCGTCGCCCTGGCCGCGCTGCCGGATCGTCGCTCCGCAGCGGGGGCACGGCCTGCCGGCAGCGCGGTAGACGACGCGATGGCGATCCTGCCTGCCGTCGCTGCTCGACTGCTGCATCCGCGGCCGGGTCAGCTCGACGATCCGCACCGCCTCGTCGTCGCTGACGCGGCCGATCGGGCGCCACGGGTCGATCTCCGCGAGGAAGCAGCCCTCGGCCTTCCAGAGGTTGCCGATGCCGGCGATCGTTCGCTGATCGAGCAGCGCGTCGCCGATCGGTCGCGTCGGATCGTCGTGGCGAAGCCGTCGCACGAACTCACGCGTGTCGAGCTCCGGCGCGAGGATGTCGGGCCCGAGCTGCGCGAGGCGACGGTCGAAGCGGCGCCGCGGCTCGGCGAGCAGCTCGAGCAGCGGGCCGTCGAACTGCACGACGGCAGTGCCGGCGCGCCGGATGACGAGCCAGGCGTGCCGTGTGGCCCGCTTCCAGCGGCGCCCCGCGTCGTGGATGCCCCAGGCGCCGGTCATGCGTAGGTGCGAGTGGATCGTCAGGTCGCCCTCGAAGCGCAGGAACAGGTGCTTGCCGTGCGCATGAACCGACTCGACGGCCTTTCCGCCGAGCCGCTCCGGCCAACGGTTGGCGCCGAAGCGCGGGTGCGGCGTCTCGATCGCGTCGGGGACCTGTCCCTCGAGCACCGGCCGGATCAGGTTCGCGGCGTAGTGGATGGTGTCGCCCTCCGGCATTGGACTGGATCCAGACTACGTCACCCACCATCGGGCGCCATACAGGTTTGGCGAAGGCTCGATACTGCAAATCGTGCGTGACGAGCTGATCCGCCTGATCGGGGCCGAGCAGGTGCTGGATGCCGGCGATGCGCGCTGGTCGCGGGACGCGGCCACCGGGACCGGGCTGAGCGGCCGCCCCGATGCGGTCGTCGCACCGCGCGATGCCGGCGAGGTCGCCGCGGTGATCGCCTGGTGCTACGAGCGCGGCGTCGCGATCGTGCCGCGTGGCGGCGGCACCGGTCTGAGCGGCGGCGCCGTGCCGGTCGACGGCGGCGTCGTGCTCTCGCTCGAGCGGCTGACGCGGATCCGCTCGTTCGATCCGCTGCTGTGGCGGATCGAGGCCGAAGCGGGCGTCACGACGGCGACCGTCCAGCGTCTCGCGCGCGAGAACGGGCTGCTGTTCCCGATCGATCCGGGCGCCGCCGAGCAGTCGCTGATCGGCGGCAACGTGGCGACCAACGCCGGCGGTCCGCATGCCTTCAAGCACGGCGTGATGAATCGCTGGGTCACCGGGCTCGAGGCGGTCGTCGCGCCGGGCGAGCTGATCCGCGTCGGCGGCGCGACGCGCAAGGACGTCGCCGGCTACGACCTGCGCGGGTTGCTGATCGGCAGCGAGGGGACGCTGGGCGTCGTCACCTCCGCGTGGCTGCGGCTGACGCCGGCGCCGCCGGTCTCGATTCCCCTGGCGGCGTTCTACGCCGACGTCGCGGAGGGCTGTGAGGCGATCGAGCAGCTGCTCGCCAGCGGCGTTGTGCCGGCCGTGGTCGAGTACCTCGACGCCGGCACGCTGGAGATCGTTGCGGCGACGTTCCCCGGTGAGGTGCCGCCGCGTCCCGGGTTCCTCGTGCTGACCGAGGCGGACACCAGCGAGCACGACGCCGAGCAGCTTGCGGAGGCGCTCGGCGCGACGGCGCAGCGCCCCGATCCCGAGGCGCTGTGGCGCTGGCGTGACGGCGTCTCGCTGACGGTCGGCGCGCACCGCGGGGCGAAGCTCGCCGAGGACATCGCGGTGCCCACCGACCGGCTCGGCGAGGCGATCGAGCGCACCGTCGAGATCGGCCTTCGCCATGGGCTCGAGGCCTGCTCGTGGGGTCATGCCGGCGACGGCAATCTGCACTCGACGTTCCTGCTCTCGCTCGACGATCCCGAGCAGCTGCGGCGCGCGCACGCGGCCGCCGAGGAGCTGTTCGCGCTCGCCATCGAGCTCGGCGGCACGATCACCGGCGAGCACGGCATCGGCGTGCTCAAGCGTGGCTGGCTGTCGCGCCAGTGGGACCCGGGCGCGGTGCGGCTGCACGCGGCGATCAAGGACGCGCTCGACCCCAAGGGCCTCTTCAACCCGGGCAAGAAGCTGGCCTGACGACGCTGCCGGGCTAGACGGCGGCGGCGGCGGCGCGAACGACGTTGCGGTCGCTCTCGTAGGTCAGCAGAGCCAGCGCCTGGTCGAGCTCGATCCAGCGCAGCTCGTCGACCTCGTCCGACGGCGTGAAGCCGAGATCGGTCTCGACGCGCATCAGCCACCAGCGGACCCGCTTGCTGCGATCGCCGACGGCGTACTCGCTGGCGGGCAGCTCGCCGCCGAGCCTGCAGCGCAGGCCGCACTCCTCCTGGACTTCGCGCACGGCCGCCTCGAGCCACGTCTCGCCCGGGTCGAGCTTGCCCTTCGGCAACGACCAGTCGTCGTGGTGCGGGCGGTGGACGACGACGACCTGGCCGTCGTGGATGACCACGCCGCCGGCGGCGCGGATGTCGGGCTCGGCCATGGGCAGGAGCCTAGAGAGGGTCGCGAAGAGGGGCCCGCCTCCGCAGCCACGTGGCTGCTCCGGCACCCTCTGCCGGTGGTGTGTGACTAGGCACTGAGCAGCATCCGCCGCGGGCTCGTGCGGAAGCCGAGCTCGACCAGCAACGGCTCCCAGTGCGAGCCGAGGACCGTCTCGCCGTCGATCCGCTCCAGCGCGAGCTTGCGGCGGCGGTCGCCGAGGACGAACGCCGCGAGCGCCTCGAACGCGGGGTGCAGGCGAGGATCGCCGGCGGCGACGAGCGTCAGCAGCCCCTTGCCGCCCCGCTCGGCGTAGAGGACCGGCTCGGCGCCGACGAGCACGACGTGGGCGCCGGCGACGCGGCGCGGGCCCCCCGATCGTTTTCCGCCCTCGCCATCGGCCCCGGCAGCCTTCGGCCACGGCAGCACGGCGCCGTACGGCTGTGCCGGATCCGTCGCGGCGAGCACCAGTGGCGGCGCCTCGGTGCTCTCGCGCTGCGCGCGCAGCCGCTCGACGGCGCCGGGCAGCGCGAACTGCGCCCCGCCGAGCCCCTCGATGAAGTAGCCGCGGCGGCAGACGCCGAGCGTCTCGAGCGCCGCGAAGCTGTCGTAGAGCATCGCGAAACCCCCGGGGATGCCCTCGGCGAGCACCTGCTCGCGCGTGACGATCCCGTAGCGCTCGAGCAGCAGCTCGGCCTGGGCGCGGCGGCGGTCGCCCGGGTCGATCGATCCGGCCGCACCCACCCCGCCGAAGATCGTCGCGGTCGAGGACCAGCGTCCCTGGATCTGCGCCCCGGCTGCCGAGCGCGCGCCGAACCGCGTCCCCGACCGCCGCCGCGAGCGCCCGATCGCGGCGCGGCCCGGCCCCGCTGTGCGAGCCAGGCTGAGCCGGGGCGCGCGCAGCGGGGCCCAGGCGTCGTTGGTGGCCTCGCCGGCCCACACGAGGTCCCACAGCGCCTGCTGGACCTGCTCGGGCGCCAGCGGCAGCTCCGCGAGCAGGTCGGAGAAGAAACACGGTGACTGCAGCAGCCGGCCGCGGACGAGCTCGTGCTCAGCCGTGTCGACGGCGGCGTTCGTACCGGCGGCGGCGTCGCTGCGAACCTTGCTCGGCGGCGGGCCGAGCGCGAGCGCGTCGTCGCGGAAGTAGAGCGCGACGCGGCCCGAGTTGTGATGCGGCCCGGCGCCCGCCCAGACGACCTCGCCGGACGCGCAGAGCTGGTCGAGCCATGACGGCGAGTAGGCGCCGGTGCGCCGCGGCAGCACGTCACGCTCCCAGACCTCGACCGGCAGCGCCAGCCCCTGCAACGGCACGAGCACCTCGCGCAGGCGCTCGACGCCGGCCGCGTCGGAGCCGATCGAGCGGGAGTTGCGGTCGATCCCCTGCCACGACGGCAGCAGCGTCGCCAGCGCCTGCTGCTCCGAGGCCTCGATCTCCTTGCGCAGCACCGCCAGCGAGGCGCGCCGCAGGCGCCGCAGGACGTCGGTGTCGCACCACTCGCGGCCACTGCCTCCGGGTCGGAGTTCGCCCTGCACGAGGTCGTCGCTGCGCTCGAGGCCGCGCAGCGCCAGCTCGACGACGTCGGCGCCGGTGGCGTAGCGGGCGCGCAGCTCTTCGGTCGTGAACGGCGTGTGCGTGCGTGCATAGCGCGCGACGAGCTTCGTCAGCGCGTCGTCGACCGGTCCGGCGAACGCCTCGGGCAGCCCGCCAGGCGGGACGATCCCGAGCGCGTCGCGGTACAGCCCGGCATCGTCGGCGGCGATCCACCGCGCCTCGCCGCCGATGCGGACGACGATCGCGCGCCGCTCGCGCTCCAGCTGCGAGAGCATCGCGTCGGCGTCGCAGCCGGCGATCACCCGCTGTCCAGCCTCGTCCGCGGTCAGGTCGCCGAGCCGCCGCAGCACGTCGGCGAGGGCGTCACGGGTCGCCGCCTGGGTGCGCTCCGAGAGATGCTGGAGGTCGGCGTGCACGGCGTCGAGCGCGCCGGGGTCGATCAGGTCGCGCAGCTCCTCCTGGCCGAGCAGCTCCCGCAGCAGGTCGCGGTCGAGCGACAGCGCCGCCGCACGCCGTTCGGCGT
>DASRHW010000065.1:0-27653 GCA_035650375.1 Solirubrobacteraceae bacterium
CACCTTGCCGGTCGCGTCGGCATGGACCAAGAACGGCCCGAACTCGTCACCGAACCAGAGCTCGCCGTGGCGATCGATGCGCATCGACTCGATGTCGAAGTCGCCGCCGGTCAGCAGCCGGTCGGCCGTCGCTCCGTTGACCATCGCGAACGGGATCCTGTGGTCGGGATCGCGCAGCGTGATCGAGTCGAGGATCTTGACCTCGCCGCTGCCACCTTCGGCGGTCTCGAAGTCCGCGTGAACGCGGTATGCGCGCAACAGGAACGAGCGCGAGTTGGCCTTGGTGCCGAAGCCGTTGTCGGGCATCGCCCAATACGTGTCCTCACCGGGCGCGTCGAGCAGCGCCGAGAAGCCGCCGACCGGCTGCGTCGCGCCGGCGGCCGGCACCGGGTCGGTGTTGATCAGGCCCGGGAACGGCGCCGGGGCCGTCGCCGACGCCGGCAGCAGCGCCCGCGCGACCAGCGCCGGCTTCGGCAGCGTCGCACCGACGCCGACGTCCGGGTTGTCGGTGAAGAAGCCGTCGACACCGAGCGCGATGAACTGCCGCAGCTCCGCGTCGAGGTCGCCGACGCCGGCCGGGTCCGCTGAAGACCGCAGCTCGAGCGGGACGAACGAGTTCTCGCGGCGGAAGGTGTAGGGGTGCACGACGAGCCCGGCGGCGTGCGCGTCGGCGATGAACGTCGTCGGCGTGCCGGTGCCGTCATCGGCCTTGCGCGGAATGATGTAGTTCTTCCACGGGCCGACGCCGTCGGCGTAGCGGGCGATCGAACGCAGGCCCGCCGGTGTGGCGAGCTCGCCGTACGTGCGCTTGTCGTCGGCGGGCTTGACCGTCGCCTCGTCGAGCAGCTGCACGAGCGGGACGCGCAGTTCGCGATCGAGCGCCTTGAGGTTGCCGACCTCGAACGACTGGACGAACACGGGCGCCCCGCGCCGGTTGAGGCCGTTGCGGTTCAGCGTGCGGACCAGCGGCCCCTCGAGCGGCTTGCCGATCGAGCGGAAGTAGCTCGGGTGCTTCGTCTCGGGGTAGACGCCGATCGTCCGGCCGAGCTCCTTCGACAGCGTGCGGCGCAGGTCGAGGACCTCCTGGAACGTCGGCACCTCGAACTGCCCGTCGAAGCGCGTGTTGTCAGGCCGCACCGCCGGGATCCGCTCCTTCGCGCGCAGCGTCTTGAGCTCGGCGAGCGTGAAGTCCTCGGTGAACCAGCCGGTCAGCGAGGCACCGTCGATCACCTTCGTCGTCTTGCGCGCGGCGAACTCCGGGTGGCCGGCGACGTTCGTCGTCCCGCCGATCTCGTTCTCGTGCCGAGCGACGAGGACGCCGTCCTTGGTGATCACGAGGTCGGGCTCGATGAAGTCGGCGCCCTGCTCGGCGGCGAGCCGGTAGGAGGCGAGCGTGTGCTCGGGGCGGTAGCCCGAGGCACCGCGGTGGCCGATGACGAGCGGGGCTGCCGGCGAGTGCGGCTTGAGCGTGTCGGGATGGGATCGGTCGTCGGCGGTCGCGACGCCCGGCGCGGCGAGCGCGGACGTCGTGGTGGCAAGGAGCGTCAGGCGGAGGAGGCGTCGCATGCGGCGCAAGGAATCAGCGGCGGTGCGCCCGGGCGTTACCCGCTCGTGACGTCACGAGATGTTCACCGTGACGTGGCGCGAATGACCCGCGTGGTCACCGAGCCTTCACGCGATGGTCACTCGTTGGTCACGCGCGGACAGGCGACTCGCGACAGCGTGCCGATCCGTGCGCTACCTCTCTCTCGCCGCGCTTGCCGCCGGCCTCCTCACGTTCACCGCGCCCGCGTTGGGCGCGCCCCTGAGCTCCCCGGTCGAGGCCGGGCGCTACGAGTTCGGGCGAACCCAGCTGCTGCCGACGCCGACGCTCTCCGCGGCCAACCCGCTCGTCGCCGCGGGCGGCATGCGCGAGGGCGGCCTCAGCGCGCTGCAGGTCGTCGCCGGCACGCACAACACGCGGTTTCTCTCGATCAGCGATCGCGGTCCCAACGGCCAGCCCGACAGCGCGACCGGTGGCCGCACCTTCCCGACCCCGGGATTCGCGCCGACGATCTACTCGCTCGAGGCCCGCGACGACGGCTCGCTCGGTGTCCTGAACCGCACGCAGATCCGCGTCGGTGTCGCCGACCCGCTGCGCGCGGACGCGCGCTTCGGCGGCGACCCGAAACTGATCACCGGCTTTCGCAACGTGACGACGGCGGCACTCGACGACAACATGTACCTGCACACGAACGACTCGACGATCGCGCCGTTCACGCCGACCGACCCGTACGGGCTCGACACCGAGGGCATCCAGCGCGACCCGCGCGACGGGTCGTACTGGCTCAGCGACGAGTACCGCCCCTCGATCGTCCGCCTGCGCGCCGACGGCACGATGATCCAGCGGATCGTGCCGGCGGGCTCGAGCGGCCTGCCGACGCTCGGCCTGGACGGCACGGCCTCGACGCTCGGCGCCTTCTACGGCGGGGCGAACCAGCCGCAGCTACAGCAGCTGCTCCCGAGCGAGTACAAGGCACGGCGCCAGAACCGCGGCATGGAGGGGCTGGCGATCTCCGCCGACGGCAAGACGCTCTACGGCATGCTCCAGAACCCGCTCGACACCGGGCGGGCAGGCTTCGCGGCCCTCGGCTACGGCTCCGCCTGCTCCGCCTCGTCCGACGCCGGCACAGCGAGCCCGACGAGCGCGAACTGGTACCGCGACGTCCGCATCGTCGAGATCGACATCAGCAGTCCGGCGGCGCCGAAGCTGACCGGCGAATGGCTCTACCGCCTCGACTCGGTGTCGGCCACGGACGTCAACGCACAGGGCAACATGCGCGTCAGCGACATCGCCTGGCAGGGCAACCGCAAGCTGCTCGTCGACGAGCACGACGACGTCGGCCTGGCCAACCGCCACCTGTACGAGGTCGACCTCGGCTCCGGCACGAACATCGCCACGGCGGCGCTCACCGACACGGCCGCCAAGCGCACCGCGCCGGCCACGGTCGCCGGCAAGACCCAGCCGCTCGGCTGCTTCCTCGACAACGGCTCGGCTTCGGAGCTGACGACCCTCGGCGTCGCCCCCGCGCCGAAGTCCAATTACCTCGACCTCGGCCCGGCCGGCGTCGGCTTCCTCTTCCCCAAGGTCGAAGGCGTCACGGTGCTCGAAGGCCTGCCGGCCGTCGCGGTGATCAACGACAACGACTTCGGCTTCACCGAGACCGGCACGAACGCGACCGACAACGTGATCGCCCCGGCAGCCAATCCTGCCGAGCAGCTGCGCATCTACACCTCGCGCCCAGCGATCCTCGCGCCCTCGAAGGTCGAAGGACCCGCGCGCGCCGGGCGCGCGCTGACCTGCGTCCCGGCCAAGGTCGGTGGAACGGGCACGTTGAGCTACGCGTTCACCTGGCTGCGCGACGGCGCCGTCGTCCCCGGGGCTCGCGGGGCGCGGTACACGCTGACGCGCGACGACGTCGGCACGAGGATCTCGTGCTCCGTGATCGGCACGCGGACGTTCGGCGCCGTGGTCGCGTCGGCGTCGCCGTCGGCGAGTGGCGCCGTCGGCCCGATCGCCCCGGCTTGGAATCACCGCAAGCCACACGCCAAGCACCGGCACGGCCCGCACCACAGCGGGCACGGACGCGACTGACGGTCAGGAGTTCGCCAACGACTTCCACTCCCCGAGGCGACGCTCGATGAGTGCCGCCCGACCGCCGGCGTCGTTGCCGTCCAGCACGGCCCTGTCGCCTGGGTCGGCACGAAGGTAGACCCCGGAGGTCCGGGCGTGGAAGGCGTCGGGACCGTCGGAGCGCGTCGTGAAGTAGCCGCCCGCGCGATCGACGCTCTCGAGCTTGATCTCACCGGTCCCCTCGAGTTGGGGAGCATTTGGATGACGGGGACGTTCGCCATTCCAGAAGTAGAAAATGCTGGCCGGATCGACTCGTTCCTTCGACGCTTCACTCCAATAGCGCGCGGACAGCGTGCCGTCCGCTTGCCATGATCGTCCCGCGAGCTCGAGCGCGCCGGCGCGATCACGGCTGATCGTCAGGAGCGAGACCGACGACGGCTCGAGCTCCGTTCTCGCGGTAAGCGACAGTTGCCACCAGTCGCCCTCCAAGCGGCTGATCCGGCCTTCCGCGTCGATCGCTCGCCGCAGCTTCTCGTTGATCTCACGCACGATCGCCGGCGTGGTGTCGGGGTCGTAGCGGACCGAGGTCAGACCGAGCAGGTCGGTGGGCAGCTTGGCGCCGTTCGCGTGGAGGATGAACGTGCGGCGGATACCGAGCGCGCCTCCGAACAGGCCCGCTTCGAAGACGACGTTGTCGCGCGGTGAGGCCTCGCCGGAAGCTGCGGGCGACGCTCCTTTCATCGTCCAGTCGTCCTGGGCGAAGACAAACGCGGCGAAGTCGACCTCGCGGGTGAGCTCCACGAGCCGTTCGAGGGTCGAGACACCGGGGTTGAAGACCGTCGTCCATGGGTCGACGTCAGCGATGTCCTCGAGGCCCCGGGTGAGCGCTTGGATCAACTTCTCCTGCTGTCCGGACGACCCAAGGAAGACTCGCGGCTTCATCGGCCGGACAGGCTATCGCGCTGATTCCCACAGCCTGTTCGGGGTGGAGATCCGTTTCCGCTCATGCCGTTCGCAATGCCACCGTCGGCGGCATCCGAGACGCGCGAATCGCCGGCATCAGGCCGGCGACCGCGCCGATGAAGATGGCCGAGGCGAGGCCGCCCGACCACGCCTCGACGGGGATCACGACGGTCCAGCTCTTGGTGCCGGCGTACACGGCCGTTGCCATCGCCCCGGCCAGCACGCCCACGACACCGCCGATGAACGCGAGCAGCATCGACTCCGTGAGGAACTGTGTGCGGATCTGGTTCCTCGTCGCACCGAGCGCACGGCGGAGGCCGATCTCCGAGCGGCGTTCGAGCACCGAGATGATCATGATGTTCGCGACGCCGACGGCGCCCACGATCAGCGCGACCACGCCGAGCCCGAGAAACAGGCTGTCGAACGCTCCGGCCGCGGCAGCTCGCGCGGTGAGCACGTCGGACGGCTGGCTCACGGCCACTTCGTAGGGTGCCTGGGGGTTGGCGGTCAGCGCGAGCAGGGACTGCACGGCCGCCTCGTGACCGGTCGCGGCGCGCACGTAGATCGTGCTCGGCGGACCGGCGTGCTTGCGCCCGCCGACGACGCTGACGTAGCCGAGGCGCTGCTCGGCGATCGGGTAGCCGATGAGGGCGCTGTTGTCGACGCCGGGCGCCAGCGGCGAGGGCTTCAGGATGCCCGCGACGTTGAACCACTGGCCTCCCAGCCAGATCCGCTGATCGGGAAAGACGCGGTCGACGCCAAGCTGCTTCGCGGCGGCCGAGCCGAGGACGGCGACCGGCTCGCGAGCTGTGCCCAGGTTGAGCCAATCGCCGCGCGCGACGCCGGTACCGAGCACGGACGGCAGGTTCAGGCTGGCGGCTCGGACTTGGAGGCCGCCGGTGTTGCCCGCCGGGATCATCGGGTTGCGGTACACCTTCTTGTCCTCCATCACGGCGGTGTGCGCGACTCGTTGGACGTCATCGAGGAGCGTGATCCGCGCCGGCGCCTCGCGAGGCAGCTTCGCGATTCCGCCGCCGAGGCTCTGTCCGGGCTCGACGGTGAACAGGTTCGTGCCGAGCCGGTCGATCTCGGCGAGCAGCCCGGCTTGCGAGGAGGACGACAGCCCGAGGACGGCCACGATCGCGGCAGTCCCGATCGCGATCCCGAGCGCGGACAGCGCGGCGCGCAACGGCCGGGCGCGCAGCCCGACGCTGGTGACGCGCAGCGCATCGGTCAGGCGCAGGCCTCCCGTGTCTCCGCTCATGACGCCTGTTCCTCTGTCGCCACGCGTTCAGGAATCGCATCGGCGCCACGGTCACCGGCGGTGTCGGACACCACCTGGCCGTCCAGCATCTGGATCTGGCGAGGCAGTTGATCGGCAAGGCCCGCGTCGTGGGTGATCATCAGGATCGTGGCGCCGTCGTCGTTGAGCTCACGGATGAGCGCCATGATCGACGCGCCGGTGACGCTGTCGAGGTTGCCGGTCGGTTCGTCGGCGAGGACGATCGCGGGACGCCCGACGAGCGCCCGGGCGATCGCGACCCGCTGCCGCTCCCCTCCGGAGAGCTTCGTGGGCTTGAACGTCGCGCGCCGCACGAGGCCGACCCGTTCGAGCGCCTCATCGGCGCGCCGATGCCGCTCGGCGGCGGGGACGCCGGCATAGAGGAGGCCGTCGGCAACGTTCTCGCGCACCGTGGCGTGCTCGGCGAGGAAGAACTGCTGAAAGACGAACCCGATCTCGCGGGCGCGCAGCCGCGACAGCTCGCGGTCGCTCAGGCCCGCCGCGTCTATCCCGCCGATCCGGACGACGCCGCCGCTCGGTCGCTCCAGCGTCCCGATGACGTGTAGGAGCGTGGACTTGCCCGACCCGGACGGCCCGACGATCGCCACCAGCTCGCCCCGCCGCACCGAGAAGGACACGCCCTGCAGGGCGCGCACCGGCGGCTGCTCGCCGTAGACCCTGGTAACCCCGTCCAGCTCCAGAACCGCGTCGCTCACAGCGACGGCACCACGACGCGATCGCCCTCGCGAAGATCGCCCTTCACCTGCACGCGTCCGCCCGCGGTGTCGAACAGACCGAGCTTCACCGCGACCAGTTCGCGCCGCCCGCCGTCGCGCACCGCCTCGACCGCGAACCCGCCGCCGGCCTTCCCGACGATCGCGGTGACCGGGACGCTCAGGGCACGCTGCACGCCCTTGGTCGTGATCTGCACCTGGACGGAGGCCTGGTCGAGCCCCCGTGCGTCCTTCGGGTCGTCGAGGCTGACGTAGACCGGGATCGTCGCGGCGCCGGCATCGTCCTTCTGACCGGCAGGGGCCTGCGCGACGCTCCCGACCCGGCTCACGCTCGCCGTCACCGACCGGTTGTCGGGCAGCGTGATCCGGGCGCGGTCGCCCTTCTTGACCTCGTCTTGCTGCGACGGGTCGAGGGCCACCTGCACCTCCGGCGTGTCGGATGTGGCCTCCAGGACCGCGGCGCCCGGCCGGGCGGGCCCGGCGAGCTCGCCACTCACCTTGACGATCCGCACCGCGCCGGGCAAGAACACCGCCTGACCCAGATCCAGCGACGCTGTCTGCTTCTCACCGAGCTCGGACCGCAGCGTCTTCAGCGCGGACGCCGTCGCGGAGGTGAAGGAGTCAGAGGACAGGCCCAGGTTGGCGTTGAGCTCGGCCACGTCGCGCCCGCTGTCGCCCACAGACAGCGAGCGGTACGCCGGCGTCGAGCCGCACAGCAGCAGCACCGGCTCGTCGTCCACCCGATAGAGCACGTGGCCGCAGGCGACCTTCTCGCCGTCTTCGGGCAGCTTCGTGTACGTGCCGTGAGCCTGGTTGGTCACGACGTACGGCGAGCCGTCCGGGCGCGCCCGATAGGTCAGGGTCCCGGCCTGGGAGACCATGTCCGAGAGCGTCCCCTTGACCACCGTCGCGGTGTTCGCCGACGGCGCCTGCGCGGCCGGTGCCGCCTGATCGGCACCTGACACGGCGAGCACGCCGCCGGCAGCCGCCACGGCAACCGCGACCGCCGCACCGACGAGGACGATGGTCCTCCGTCTCACGGCTGACGCCCCAGAGCCTTCGTCAAGCCGTCGCGGCATCTCTCCACCGCGGACTGGAAACCCGGAATGTCCCGCGCGCCCCTTCCGGCGGCGGATGGGATGCGATTCGTGTCGATGAGAGCTCCGTCCGGAGTGGGGTCCGGGAAGTCCGGCACGCCGTTGTCGCGCATGCACTGGGCGAACGTGAGGGCGCTCTCCTGCTGCTGGGCGGTCCTGCGGCGGCCCGTGAACCCCGGCGGCTCGAGGTTCCTGCACGCGCTGATGGCGTTCTTGAACGCCGCGGTGCTCGTGTCGATCGACGAGCCGTTCGCTACCGCGTCGATGGTCAACTCGCCCGCCGCGTCCGGGTCCGGGAATTCGCTGACGCCGTGCTGGCGCATGCACGCGGAGAACTTCATCGCCTTCTCACGGGCGGTGTCCTTGCTGGCGCTCGTCGAGCTGCCGGAGCTGCTCGAGTTGCCGGAGCTGCTCGAACTGCCGGAGCTGGTCGAGCTACCGGCGGTACCGGTCTCAGAAGGTGCGTTAGAGCCACAACCAGCGCCGATCAGGGCGACCAGTGCCAGCGCGACCGACGGCCGCAGTTTTCTCAACATCCGTTGCTCCATATCGGTGAGGGCCGCATTCGGACGGCCGTTCTTCGCGGACGCTCGCTCGTCATTGCCGCATGCGTGGGTCTTGCGTCGGGTCGGCGTACATCGGCGGGCAGCCGTGACCGGTGGCCTCGGCACGCATCTCGTAGTGCCAAGGCTCGTTGCGGTAGATCTGGCACAGCCCGTAGGCCGCGCCGTGTTCGGACAGCCACGTCGCGGCATTCGACGGCCCGATGTCGACCGCGTTTCCCGACACGTGCTCGGACGTGTCCGGGGTCGCCACCCAGCGGGTGGCCTCGGCCTCCGACCCATACTTGGCGATCGCCTGCCGGAGCAGCTGCTCCTGGTACGCCCGCGAACGCCAGCCGCTGTCGACGTGGAACTCGACCCCATCGCCCGCGGCATCGGTGGCGGCCCGGCGGAGGGCGCCGAGCAGATCGGCGTCGAGGTTGGCGACGCCCGGGATCTCGTCGTCGAAGACCGTCGTGCCGTCGGGGACGGCGCCGTCAGCCTCACCGAGCGCACCGATGTGACCGTCGGGGGCCGAGCCGGCGGTCTCCCGAAGCTGACTACCGCCCTCGAGTCCGCGTACGTGGATAGACGATGCCACCGTCGACAACGCCGAACCTGTCGACGACGAGGACACCGGCCGGTAGCCGAGGGCCGCAGCGATCGCCACGACGACGATGAACAGGCCGGCGATACGAGTCCTGCGGACCCGAATCCGCCGTCTGGTTCGCGCTGGTGCACCCCGGGCCACGCCCCCATCCAACGCGGCGCGGCGTTGCCCGCATGTATGCGGTTTTCGATACGTCGGCGATATGCGCCGGCTCTAGCATCGGCGCATGCGCGTGTTGCTCGTCGAGGACGAGCCATACATGGCGGAGGCGATCCGCGACGGCCTGCGTCTGGAAGCGATCGCGGCTGACATCGCGGGCGACGGCGATGCCGCCCTCGAGCTGCTGAGCGTCAACTCCTACGACATCGCCGTCCTCGACCGCGACGTTCCCGGCCCGTCCGGCGACGAGATCGCCAAGAGCATCCTCGCCTCCGGCAGCGGCACGCCGATCCTGATGCTCACCGCCGCCGATCGGCTCGACGACAAGGCCTCCGGGTTCGGGCTCGGGGCCGACGACTACCTCACGAAGCCGTTCGAGCTCCGGGAGCTGGTGCTCCGCATCAGGGCGCTCGATCGCAGGCGCGCCCACAGCAGGCCGCCGGTGCGCGAGATCGCCGGTCTGCGGCTGGATCCGTTTCGCCGCGAGGTCCATCGCGACGAGCGCTACGTCGCCCTCACACGGAAGCAGTTCGCGGTGCTCGAGGTCCTCGTCGAGGCCGAAGGCGGCGTCGTCAGCGCCGAAGAGCTGCTGCATCGCGCGTGGGACGAGAACGCGGACCCCTTCACAAACGCCGTGCGCATCACCGTCTCCGGACTGCGCAAGCGGCTCGGCGAGCCGTCGATCATCGCCACGGTGGCAGGCGCCGGCTACCGCATCGACGCGGGATCTGACGCCGCGGACGAGCGAGGCGACGATGGATAGAGCGTCTGGGATGAGCGTCCGCCTCAAGCTCACCCTCAGCTACGCCGGCTTCCTGATGGTCGCCGGGGCACTGCTGCTCGCCGTCGTGTGGGTCTTCCTGCTGCGCTATGTGCCTGACTTCGTACGCGTCCGTGGATTCGCGCCATCGGGCCCTAGCCGCTCCGACCTCATAAGCGCGTTCGCTCCCAAGGCGGCGATCATGCTGGCGTTCCTGCTTGCGTTCGGCCTGCTGGGAGGGTGGCTTCTCGCCGGCCAGATGCTCGCCCCGCTGACCCGAGTCACGAACGCGGCGCGCATGGCCGCGACCGGATCGCTCTCCCATCGCATCCACCTGGAAGGCCGCAGCGACGAGTTCCGCGAGCTCGCCGATGCCTTCGACACCATGCTCGCGCGGCTGGAGGCACACGTCGCCGAGCAGCAGCGATTCGCGGCCAACGCCTCACACGAGTTGCGCACCCCGCTGGCGATCACGCAGACGCTGCTCGACGTCGCCCGCAAGGATCCGGACCGCGACAACGGCGAGCTCGTCGAACGCCTCCACACCGTCAACAGCCGAGCGATCGACCTCACCGAGGCGCTGCTCGTGCTCAGCCGTGCCGACCAGCGGTCCTTCGTCCGCGAGCGGGTCGACCTGTCGCTGATCGCGGAGGAAGCCATCGAGACGCTGATTCCGCTGGCGGAGGAACGCAACGTCACGATCGTGACGTCGGGCGACGCCGCGCCCACCACCGGCTCGAACGCGCTCCTGCTCCAGCTGACCACGAACCTCCTGCACAACGCGATCGTCCACAACCTGCCTGGGCAGGGGACGGTGTGGGTCACGACCAGCGCTCGCCCCGACGGTGTCGTGCTCACCGTCGAGAGCACCGGCGCGAAGCTCACCCCTCAGTTGGTTTTCACGCTTGCCGAGCCGTTTCAGCGGGGAACCGAACGCATACGCACCGATCACGCGGGCGTCGGCCTCGGCCTGGCAATCGTCGAGCGCATCACGCAAGCGCACGACGGAACGCTGACGCTCACCCCCCGGGCCGACGGCGGGCTGCGCGTGACGGTGGAGCTGGCGACCGCTGCCGCGGGCGAACCAGCGTGACGCGCTTGCGCCTCATCCCCGCTGCGCGGCTGCGACAGGCTCATCCTTCGTGTTGGGCGCTGACGACGGACCTCGCCTAGCTCGATCGACGATGCCCCTCGACTCGGCTTCCAAGCAGCGGGCACGCTCCAGAGCGTGCGCCGGGGGCACCCGCGACGCAAGGGTGCCGACACGCGTCAGCTGGGCGTGTCACCCGCCTTGTAGCTCTCGAGCAGCGCGTCCTCCTCGTCCTTGCCGGGGAAGCAGAAGAAGACGAGCGCCGCGCCGATGACGATGGCAACGATGCCGGCCAGATAGGCGCGCTGATCGCCGTCGAGGAACGCCGCCCTCGCCCCGGCGGTGATCTGCGCGGCGTAGTCCGGATACTGCTTGGCCACCGCCTCGGCGCTCGAGAACGACTTCTGGAGCTCCTCCTGGACGCCCGCCGGGATCTGCTTCTCGGACGCGGCGACCGACGCGGTCGCGGCGGCGACGTAGCCGGCCGTCAGCAGCGCGCCGAAGATCGACTGCATCATCGCGCCGCCGAGGTCGCGCTGGAGGTCCGCCGTGCCGGACGCCATGCCTGCGCGGTGAACCGGCACCGAGCCGGTCAGCGAGCGCGACGCGGGCGTGCCGGCGAACCCGACGCCGATGCCGATCAGCGCGTAGCCGAGCCCGACCTTCCAGTAGTCGATGTCCTCCTTCCACATCAGCAGCATCGTCAGGAAGCCGAGCACGACGAAGGCGTAGCCGACCAGCAGCGTGAAGCGGGCGCCGCGGGCATCGACGAGCTTGGCCGATCGCGGCGCGACGAGCACCATCGCGACGGCGGCGGGCAGGATCGCCAGGCCCGCGTCGAGCGTCGAGTAGTCGAGCACGTTCTGCAGGAACTGCTGGCCGATGAACATCGCTCCCATCAGCGACCCGAAGACGACGATCCCTGCGACCGCCGCGACCCAGAACGTCCGCCGTCCGGCCACGTCGAGGTCGTACAGGGGATTGCTCGCGTGGCGCTGCCGGACGACAAACGCGATCGCCGCCGTGATCGCCACGACTCCGAGCACGATCGCCGCGACGCCGGCGTCCGGCACGGGCGCGAAGTTGATCGCGAGGATCAGCGCCGCCACGAGCACCACCGACAGGACGCCGCCGAGGTTGTCGACCGGGTCGGTCGTCTCGTTGACGTGGGCCGGCACGAAGCGCCAGGCGAGATACAGGGCGACGACGGCAAGCGGCAGCGTCACGTAGAAGACCGAGCTCCAGTCCAAGCCGGTCAGCAGCGCGCCCGAGAGCAGCGGCCCCAGCGCGGCGATCGCGCCGCCCAGGCCCGACCACAGCGCGATCGACTTCGTCCGCGCCGGCCCCGACCACAGCGCCGTGATCAGCGCCAAGGTCGTCGGGAACGCCATGCCGGCGAACACCCCGCCGAGCAACCGTGCCGCGAACAGCACGCCGATCGACGGCGCGAGCGCGGCGAGCAGGCTCGCGGGAATCGCGAGGGCCGTGCCGAGCACCAGCAGCAGCTTGCGCCCGTAGCGGTCGCCGACCGCGCCCAGGTACAGGACCGACGCCGCGAGCCCGAGCGAATACCCGACGGCGACGAGGTCGAGGCCGGTTTGGCTGGCGTCGAACGCGCGGCCGATGTCGGGCAATGCGACGTTGGCCACCGACAGGTTGAGGTTCGCGACGGCTGCGACCAGGATCAGCGCGGCGAGGACGATCCCGCCCGGCTGCTGGCGGTCCGACGCGGCGGCTTCGGTGGATGTGCGAGCGATCGCCATGCAGCTACTCCTCGAGGACGCTTCGTTGACTGAGCGAGAACAGCAATGCGAGCGACGGGATCACCAGCAACACGGCGGCGCCATCTCCTCGTCGGCGCTCAACTGCTCGTGTCGCCCGCCGTGTTGCACGGGACGCGAACGCCCCCGAGAATCCGCGCCTCGTCGCGCAGCAGCGTCAGCGTCTTCTCCATCGCCACCGGTTTCAGCGACCCCACGCCGCTGTGATACGGGTTGTCGAGGAACGACAGCAGCAGCAGCAGCGACGTGACGACGATCGCCACGCCGCCCATCATCATCGCCTGCACGAACGCCCGCTCGCCGCTGTCGGCGAACCCGAGCATGAAGGCGAACAGCATCGCCGCCGACAGGAACAGGACGATCCAAAGCGGTGTCGGGATCACGCCCTCGCCCGCGTGGACGCGGTCGGCGCGGGCGTCCTCGCGGGCCGATCGCTCGTCGAGGTACTTGGCGAACGCCGCCTGCTCGGTCGCCGTGCGAGGACTCGTCGCCCGCAGGCTGCGAAACAGCGCGATGCCCCACGGGTTCTGCCCGTCGGCGAGCGTGCCCGATGCCATCTGCGCCCACTCGCGATTGACGACATTGCGGGCGTAGCAGACGAGCTCGCCGCCCAGTCGCTCGCGCGTCGGCGCCGGCAGGAACTGGACCGTCTCGAACTGATGGGCGACGATCCGCGCCTCCTCCGCCGCACCGCTGCGGGCTGTGTCGTAGCTGTCGAAGGCGAGGAAGACGACGAACCCCGCCAGCACCGCGAATCCGGTCGCGAGAACCCCGAAGACACCAGCCGCACGGTCGCCGTCGGCGAAGTAGCTGCCGTCCGGGGCTCGGCGGCGCACGAGCAGCATGGCGGAGATCGCCACCACGGCCACGAGCGTGACGATCGCGATGAACCAGGCGAGGTTCATCGCGGCGCTACGGCCCTTCTGCCGCCGGCGGAAGCGCCATCGAGGCCCGCAGCGAGACCAGCGGCGTATCGGGGACCGTCACGAGCCCTCGGGTCGGCCGGTCGAGATCGAATGTGATCAGCAGCAGGACCGAAATCAGGCTCGCCGCGAGGAACACCATGACCACGCCGCGCGAGAGGATCGCGAGATACAGGGCGAGAAGTCCGAGCCCGACCGCGGCGCCCGCGATCTCGACGGCGAGCACCGCTGCCGGGACGCGGTTGGCCAACGCCGAGACCCGGACCGTCTGCATGTCGATCATCTGGTTGAGGCTCTCGACGTACAGGCGGGGCGCCGTATCGGTGGGCGACCGAGCGAGGGCATCTCCCGCGAGGCTCCAGAGCAAGCGGTGCAACGCATCGCCCTTGGCGATCGTCGCGCGGGCACGGGCGCTGCCCGGAATCTCGTTCGACAGCGCGATGCTCGTGTCCGTATAGCGCACCAGCAACGTGAGGGAACGCCGGCGCATCGGCTCGCGCAGGGTCTGGGCCCGCAGGTACGTCGTTCCGATCGCGTTCGCGTCGTCGACGACCGCAGCGCGGCGCGAGTCGTAGCGCCCGACGGCCATCGTGAGGCCGAAGGCAAGCACGAGCGCGACGAGCCCGAGAAGCGCCGCCTGCACCACACCGAACGGCTCGCGCAGGGTCTCGACGTGGTGGCTCAACCGCCGGCCCACGAGAGCGCCCACGAGCGTCGCGCCGAGGACGATCGCGAAGACCCCCAGCCAGAGCTCCACGCTCGTCAGGCGAAAGAACATTCGCCGCCCCCGACCTCTGGGTGATGCCGTGCGACCTCTTCATGATGCGCAGGCAGTTCCGGAACCTGAAGCGACCGGCGGAGGAGACCGTGCCGAGCGGCTCCCTGACCCACGGCGGCTTCGGCTACCGCGACGAGAGGGTGGATCGCGGAACCTGAGGGCGGAACGACTCGTGCTCGAGAGCGCCGCCGCTGCGGACGACCACCGCGGACGACTCCTCGATCTCGTGCCACACGCCCGGCAGGTCCGAGAACGGCTCGGACGCGATCAGCCGGTCGCCGGCGGTCGCCGTCGCGAACCACATCTCCTTGTCGGGATAGAGCTGGTGCAGCGAGTCGACGTCGGCTGACGCGAAGAGCGACCGCGCCCGGCCCTCGGTCGCGTACCGCACGGCCCACAGGCTGGTGCCATCCGAGATCCCGAACGTCCCTTGCACGAGCGGCGCGACGCCGCGGTCGGTGGCGGTCGCCTCGACCAGCCCGACGGTGCGCTCAAGCGCGCGGATCGGATCCTCCTCGAGCCCGAACGTGAGCGCGAGCCTGAACACGACCTCCGTGTCGGTCGACCCGACCATGTCGGCGAACAGCTCCGGATCGATCGCCAGCATGAGGTCGCGCCGGATGGCGTGGAAGTCACCCACGTAGCCGTTGTGCACGAACAGCCAGCGCCCGTGGCGGAAGGGGTGGCAGTTCGTGTGCTGTATCGGCGATCCGATCGCCGCCCGCACGTGCGCCAGGAACGTGGGCGACTCGACATGCCCGGCGAGCTCGCGCAGGTTCGCGTCGCCCCAGGCGGGAGCGACGCTGTGGTAGACGGCCGGGCCCTCGCCGGCGCCGTACCAACCGAGCCCGAAGCCGTCGCCGTTCGTCGGCTCGGCTCCCATGCGCGAGTGCAGGCTCTGGTCGACGATCCCGTGCTGGGTCTTGAACAGCAGCTCCTCGATGAGGACGGGCTGTCCGTGCCAGGCCATCCAGCGACACATCGCATCCTCCTTCGTTGTGGGTTCATCGTCTAACCCGCCCCGCCGCGCCGCGTCACCCCGATCGGGTGATGCGGCGCTCGCTGCTCGCCCGATGCGCGATTCAGCTCCGGTCCCCATGGGCGCGTTGATCGACGCGAAGGGACGCGATCGCGTCGACACCGGCGGGCGCGGCGGTTCAGGTCAGCCTCGAGCTGATGTCGTCCCTGACACGAACAACTGTCGGTTGACTGCTCGCCGTTTTGACGAGCACCCCAGAAAGAGCAAAACCCCCCTGGCGAGAGGGAGGTTTGCATAGCGGGGGCGGGATTCGAACCCGCGACCTTCGGGTCATGAGAGCCCGACTTCATCGTGCCGTACGCATCGTTTACATCGCGTGCGCGCGCGTTGAGCCGGTTTCGATCCGTTTCGATGCACTGCGTAATGACTGCTCGAATGACTGGGCCTATCGATACCCGCGGCCATAGTCGCGTCCTCGACCTCGCGCGACCGCGACGATGGATCCATCCCGATCTCATCCTGCCAACATGCTCTAGCTCTCTCGTGGTATTCAACAGTGCTGCGAATGCGGCCCCGACTTCGTAGACACCACCGCTCGTTCTTGCCTGCCGTCGTCGCCGTCGGCACGGTCATGCTCTCGGTACCGGCCATCTCGTCCGCAGACTCGGTCTATCGAGCCAACGAAGGCGGCAAGGAGGTCCTGCGCTTCGTCAACGACACAGGGCTGAGGAACGATGTGAGCGTCACGTCGCCAACTGGCAGCGGCTACTACGAGTTCATTTCGAATCGGACGCTCACCCCTGGAACTGGCTGCGTCGCCGGAAGCAGCGATAAACGGGTTCAATGCTCGGGGGCGAGCCGAATCGTTCTCTCGCTCGGCGCAGGCAACGACGAGGTCAACGTGAATGGCACGGTCGCGGTCCCGGTCGATGTCGACGGCGGGCCCGGAGACGACGAGTTTTCCGGACGTCTCAAGAGAATCGATGGAGGCGAGGGCGACGATCACATCCACGGCCAAGACATCAACAGCGGCGGCGACATCTCCGGCGGACCGGGTAACGACACGCTCTTCAGCGGGGGCTACATCTCGCTCGACGATGTCGACAACGACACGATCGGCAACGTCCACAGCGACATCGAGACCATCTACGGCAGCAACGGCGACGACGTGTTCGTCGGCAACGACGGACCACAGCACTTCGTCGGAGGCGAGGGCGACGACGTGCTCGTTGGCCTCGGCGGCGACGACATCCTCGAAGGCCATCTCGGCGACGACCTGATCAGCGGCGGTGAAGGGACCGACGTACTGAGCGGCTACGAGGGCTACGACGTCATCGACTACTCCGACCACACCGATCCCGTGTCGGTGACGCTTGACGGTGTCGCCAACGACGGGATCGCTGGACAGCATGAGAACATCGGCACCGACTTCGAGGAGATCTGGGGCGGTGACGGCGACGACTACCTCGCCGGAAGCCTTTTCAACCCCAGCCCCGGCTACTACAGCGTCGACAACGTCTTCGACGGCGGGCCAGGAGCGGACACGATCGTGGGCGGTGCAGGCTTCGACGTCGTCGACTACTCGCTGCGGACCGCCTCGATATCCGCGACGCTCGGCGGCGGAGCGATCAGCGGAGAGTCCGGCGAGCACGACACGATCGCCGATGATGTCGAGGGACTCATCGGCGGATCCGGAAATGACAGCCTCACGGGCAATTTCAGCGACGGCTTGCTGTGGGGCGGTCCCGGAGACGACCGCCTCTCCGACCCAGGCGGAGAAGACGGGGTAGACGGCGAAGACGGCAACGATCAGATCATGAGCTTCGATAGCGCTACTGACGACATCTTCTGCGGCGCCGGAGCCGACACGGTGCTTCGCGACGCATTCGACACCACTGCAGACTGCGAGACAGTGACGAACGGCGCAACCGCTCCCCCGGCGCCACCCACGTCGCCGCTGATCTCACCGCTTCCTGCCACTCCTGCACCCGCGGCCCCGCACGCAACGACCACACCGACCAGCGATCGACAAGCCCCAACGGTGACAGTGAACGTGAACTCCACGACCCTCAGGTCTGCTGTATCGAAGGGAATCTCTCTGCGGTACGGCATGTCCGAGCCGGGAACGATCAGGCTGTCGCTCACCGTCGATCGCCGCACCGCCCGCAAGTACGGTCTGGGAGCAAGCACCGTGATCGGAACCAGCCAGACGACGTACAGCGGCAGCGGTACCGCACGAATCGGCCTCAAGCTCTCACTTCGAGCAGGAAAGGCGCTCGGGCGAGCAAAATCAATCAAGGCCGTCTTGACGCTCGTCGCCGTAGACCGCAGCGGCAACCGCCGGACGATTCATCGGAACGTAACCCTCCGCGCCTAAAGCCGCGGTCCGCCGCGCTCTTCGTCTTACGATGGCTGTCAGTCTCCTGAGCGCACAGCCGAGATCGAGCAATTGGTCGCGCAGCTCTCCGCGAGGAGCCGGACAGCGATGAGCGCTCGACGAGAGCAAGCCGACTTCGATCCCCGCAAGAGCGACACCGACGCTGCTCTACTGGCGGCGGCTCAACGCTCCGGACTCGCCGGGATGGACGATCAAAGCTGATCCGAGGTTCGACCGACGCGCGTCCGCGAGATCTAGAGTGCGCCTCAGACCCGTACATCTAGTGTGGGGCAATCTGTCGACCTCGGAGCGAGGCATCTCAGGTCATCTCCGCGCAGTCGCGCGTTAGCCCCCGTGGCGGCCCGGGCTACACCCAGACTGCCCGAGAGCGCGCAGCGCTCACGCGCTGACGGGGGATGCTCCTCGTCGGGCGCACAACGAGACCTGCACCTCGTCACCCAGACCGAGTGAAGCGCGGGCAGTCAGCGCCACTGCTCGAGGCCTAGGCGCACGACCGGAGCGCCGTCTGCTTCCGCAACCCACGCGCCCGACCCGTCGGAGAACCAGGTCGCCGTGACGCTCCGCTCCGTCATACGCCCATTCTCGCGCGGAGAATAACGGCTGATTGACTGCTCGCCCGATCGACGACCAACCCCAGAAGCACGAAACGCCCCTGGCGAGAGGGGCGTTCCGTAGTAGCGGGGGCGGGATTCGAACCCGCGACCTTCGGGTTATGAGCCCGACGAGCTACCAGACTGCTCCACCCCGCGACGTGGAACGCCATTGTAGCGCCGGTGCCTGGCCCGGTGGGAGCCCTGCACCGGCGCGACCGAACCGGGAGAATCCGTCGCCATGGCCCGGATCGTCGTCACGCGCACCCTCCCCGGAACGGCGGTGGACCGGCTCGCCGAACACCACGTCGTCGACGTCTGGAGCCGCGACGAGCCGCCGTCAGCGGGCGAGCTGCGAGCACTCGTCGCCAACGCCGACGGCCTGCTCTCGATGCTCTCCGACGCCGTCGACGAACAGCTGATCGCGGCGGCTCCGAACCTCCGCGCAATCGCCAACTACGCCGTCGGCAGCGACAACATCGATCTCGCCGCCGCCGCAGCGCGCGGGATCCCGGTCGGCGTCACGCCCGACGTCCTCACGGACGCCACGGCCGACCTCGCGATGACGCTGGTGCTCGCGGTCGCCCGCCACCTGCCCGAGGCCGCCGCGTCGGTCCGCAACGGCGGCTGGCGAACCTGGAGCCCGCACGGCTGGCTCGGCCTCGAGCTCGCACGCGCCGAGCTGCTCGTGATCGGCGCCGGAAGGATCGGCCGCGCGGTCGGTCACCGCGCCGAGGCCTTCGGCATGACCGTCGTCTACGCGGGTCGCGACGACAACGTCGCGGCGCTGCTGCCGTCGGCCGACGTCGTCTCACTGCACGCGCCCCTGACACAGCAGACGCGGCGGATGATCGACGCCACCGCGCTCGCCGCGATGAAGCCCGGAGCGATCCTGATCAACACGGGCCGCGGCGGCCTCGTCGACCAGGACGCGCTGCGCCGCGCGCTGCACGAGGGCCACCTCGGCGGCGCCGGGCTCGACGTCACCGACCCCGAGCCGCTGCCACCGGACGACCCGCTGCTCGGCGCGCCGAACCTGATCGTGCTGCCCCATATCGGCTCGGCGACGCATGCGGCGCGGATCGCGATGGCGCAGATCGCCGCCGACAACCTCACCGCCGCGCTCGCCGGCGAGCCGATGCCCAACCCCGCGCCGACGCGCGCCCGGGCAGACGGCTGATGCGCGTCGCCGTCGTCGACCTCGGCACCAACTCGACACGTCTGCTCGTCGCCGACGTCGGCGAGGACGGGAGCGTCGAGGAGATAGCGCGCCGTTCCACGGTGACGAGGCTCGGGCAGGATCTCGAGCGCTCCGGCGTGCTCGCCCGCGAGGCGATTCGGCGGGTCGCGGTCGCGCTCGAGGAGTACCGCGCGGTGATCGACGATCTTGACGTCGACATCGCCACGGGCGTGCTGACCAGCGCCGCGCGTGACGCCGCCAACGGCGGCGAGCTGACGGCGCTCGTCTGCGGCCGCTACGCGATCGACGCGCGCACGATCACCGGTGACGAGGAGGCGCAGCTGACCTACCTCGGCGCCACGAGCGAGCGCCGCGACGACGGCACGACGCTCGTCGTCGACATCGGCGGTGGCTCGACCGAGTTCGTCGTCGGCAGCGGCGAGGAGTTGCTGTTCCACGTCTCGACCCAGGTCGGCGTCGTGCGGCACAGCGAGCGCCACCTGCACGACGACCCGCCGACGACGGAGCAGTTGCAGGCGCTGCGTGACGACGTCGCCGCCGAGTTCGCCGAGCATCGCCAGGTCGGCATCGAGACGGGCATCGCCGTCGCCGGCACGGCGACCTCGTGCGCGGCGATGCTGCTCGAGCTCGAGCCATACGACCCGGATCGCGTCGAGGGCTACGTACTGCGCCGCGACGCCGTCGACGCGCTGCTCGAGCGGACGGCGGCGCTGACGCTGCCGCAGCGGCGCGAGCTGCCCGGCCTGCATCCCGACCGGGCGCCGACGATCATCGCCGGGATCGCGATCCTGCTCGAGACGATGACCGCGTTCGAGCTCGGCGAGGTCACCGTCTCCGAGCACGACATCCTGCGCGGGGTCGCACTGTCACGCGCGCGTGAGGGCTGACGCCACCGCCGGTGCGCCTGCAATCTCGTTCCCATGTCGAGCGAAGGCAACTTTCGTATCTGGGAACGTGTTGCGAATGTCCATGCGTCGAATCTCTCTCCTGCTGATCCTGCCCATCCTCGCCTGCCTCGCGCTCGCGCCGGCCGCCGGCGCCGCGACGACCTACAAGACCGCCGTCGGCATCGGCGACCAGTCGCCGCTGATGTTCGCGAACCCGAGTTTCAAGGAGCTCAAGGTCAAGAAGGTCCGCTACTTCATCCCCTGGGACGCCGCCAAGCACCCGGACCAGCTTGCCGCCGCCGACGCGTACGTCGCCGCCGCCAAGAAGGCGAACGCGAAGGTCCTGATGCACATCTCGACCAACGACCTGCGCAACAAGATCGGCAAATTGCCGAGCACGGCCAGCTACAAGACCTACGTCGGCAAGCTGATCAAGCGCTACAAGGCCAAGGGCGTGACCGACTGGGGCGCCTGGAACGAGGCGAACCACAAGTCGCAGGAGACGTGGAACCACCCGAAGGCGGCGGTGAACTTCTTCCTCGCGATGCGCTCGATGTGCAAGGGCTGCCACATCGTCGCGCTCGACATCCTCGACCAGGACGGCTCCACGAACTACATCGCCAAGTGGTACGCGGCGCTCGGCCGCAAGAACCGCTCGAAGGCGTCGATCGTCGGGATCCACAACTACTCCGACACGAACCGCAGCCGCTCGACCGGCACCAGCCGGATCCTGTCGAAGGTCAAGAGCTACAACAAGAAGACGACCTTCTGGCTGACCGAGACCGGCGGCCTCGCCGGGTTCGGAAAGAACTTCCCGTGCGACCTCGACCGCCAGACGAAGTCGATCAAGTACATGTTCACGCTGACGAAGAAGTTCAAGGCCGACGTCAAGCGGCTGTACTCGTACAACTTCTTCGGGACCACTCCCGAGCAGTGCGAGCAGGGCCTGTTCGACGCCGGCCTCGTCGACTCCGCCGGCGCGCCGCGGCCGGCGTTCGCGGCGTTCAAGTCGGCAGCGAAGGCGTTCGCGCGCTGAGCTCGCGGGTGTCTGCCGGCCGGGGCTCGCGCGCCTCGGCCGGCGGGCACCTCACTGCTCGATACCCGGGGAGGGACTCGAACCCTCACGCCCTCGCGGGCAGCCGTTCTTAAGACGACCGCGTCTGACCAGTTCCGCCACCCGGGCACGGCGAACGCTACCGCGGGCTGTAGGTTGCCTCGGATGCCAACGGTCGACCCGAACCAGCACGACGTCTTCATCGTCCGTCAGCGCTTCGCGCCGGTGATCAACCGCTACGAGATCTCGCTGGCAGAGCAGCCCGACCAGCCGTTCGCGTTCGTCGAGCAGAAGCGGTTCAAGTTCAAGGAGGACATCCGCTTCTACGCCGACGACTCCAAGAGCGAGGAGCTGTGGAAGATCGTCGCCCGCCAGCGCTTCGACCCGTCGGCCCGCTACGACATCACGACCGCCGACGGCAGCAAGCTCGGCGAGATCCAGAAGGTCTTCGGCGCCAGCCTGCTGCGCTCGACCTACAAGATCTATGACGACGCCGGCGAGGTCACTGTCGCCGAGCGCAACATCGCCGTCGCCATCTTCCGCCGCGCGGTCGGGTTCGTGCCCTATGTCGACAGCTTCGCCAACTGGCTGCCGATCCCGTACGGGTTCACGTTGACGCGCGATGAGAAGCTGATCGGTTCGCATGAGCGCCACCGGATGAAGCTCGCCGACACCTACACGCTCGACCTCTCCGGCGACAGCGAGCGGACGCTCGATCGCCGGCTTGCGCTGGCCCTGGCTGTCGGCCTCGACGCGCTGCAGGCACGCTGACACCGCGGCGGGAAACGTGAGAAACCCGTGAGAGGCTCTGCTGCGGCGATTCCGGCCGGGTAGCCTCGCGAAACGCGCAACTTCGACGAGCGAACCGCGTTTGTGACCATGGGAACCCCAGAGCACGTGGAAGCATCGACCCTCACCCACGCAGGCGCGGCAGCGCTTCGCGGCTCCACGCCGCTGCTGCGGCTTGCCTCGGATGAGCGGCTGGTCGCGATCACGCGCCGCGGCAACCAGGCCGCGTACGAGACGCTCGTCGCCCGCTACAACGCCCGCCTGCTCGCGTTCTGCCGCCACATGGTCGGCTCGCGCGAGGACGCCGAAGACGTGCTCCAGGAGGTCTTCGCCGCCGCCTTCAGCGCGATGGTCGCCGACGAACGGCCGATCAACGTGCGGCCGTGGCTCTACCGGATCGCACGCAACCGCAGCCTCAACCACCTTCGCCGCCAGCAGGCGATCGGCACCGACTCGATGGACATCCACGTCGCCGAGCAGGGCACGACGACCGCGGACAAGGTCCACAAGCGCGAAGAGTTCCGCCAGCTGATGGCCGACGTGCAGACGCTGCCCGAGACGCAGCGCACGGCGCTGCTGCTGCGCGAGATCGACGCGCTGCGCTACGACCAGATCGCCGAGGCGATGGACACGACGATCCCGGCGGTCAAGTCGCTGCTGGTTCGCGCCCGCGTCTCGCTCGCCGAGGCGACGGAGGCGCGCACACTCAGCTGCGACGACGTCCGACTCGAGCTCGGCGAGGTCGCCGAGGGCATCCGCCAGCGCGTGACGGCCCCGGCGCGGCGCCACGTGCGCGACTGCGATCGCTGCGACGGCTTCCGCAAGCAGCTGCGCAGCACCAACAAGGCGCTCGCCTCCGTGTTCCCCGCCGTCGGCCCGCTGCTGTTCCTGAAGAAGGGCCTGCTCGCCCATCTCGGCACCACCGCCAGTGCCGGCAGCGCCACCGCCGCGACGACGGCCGCCGTCGCCGCCGGCTCGAGCGCCGGCTCGGCGAGCCTGCTGTCGGCCGGCATCGGCGCCGTCGCCTCGAAGACCGCCGCAGGGCTCGCGGCCGCGGCGATCGTCACCGCCGGCGCCGTCGAGGTCAATCGCACACCGACGACCCGCACGCCGACTCCGGCTTCGAACTCCGCCGGCACCTACGCGTCGGCACCGACGGCGGCGACGGCCGAGCCGATCGTGCTCAACGTCACCCCGCAGCCGAGCGGCCCGCCGAGCACGGGTGGAGTGCAGGCGCCCGACAACATCGCGGCGGCGCTCGCCGCGCAGCGCGCCGGTGCGGCCGCCCCGGCCGTCGTCGGATCGCCTGCGACCGGGCCGCAGATCGACTACGACTCGACGACGCTTCCGCCCGGCAGCCCTGTCGCCGGCGGCGCCTCGGCGCCCTGGTCGGGACCGCATGCCGCGGCACCCGCGCCCAGCACCGCCCCGCCGGCCGGGACGGGCGGGACCGCGGCAGGCGACGCACCGTCCGCGACCGCTCCGGATGCATCGGCCCCGGCGCCGCCCGCGCCTCCGGCCGAGGCCGCACCGGCAGACCCGGCACCGGCCGCCCCGGAGACCCCGGTCACGCCGCCGGTCGCGAGCGACGCGGCGCCGCCCGCGGACGCACCGCCGGTCGACCCGGCGGCACCGGCCGACGGCACGGCTCAGCCCGATTCGGGCCCCACCGCGCCGCCGGACGAGCCCGCGGCAGCGGGCGCCACGCCGGCGCCCTAGCACCGGCGCCGCTCGCGTCCGCTACGGGCGCTCGGTGCCGAAGCGGAACGAGCGCAGCGTCTGCTTGAGCTTGCCGGCACGGCCGACGTCATCGGCGCCCGAGACGCCGCCGGCATAGGTGCTCAGCAGTTCCAGGCGCACGCCGCTCCGCGGTGCCGTCGTCTCCCCCGGCACGAGCATGTAGTCGCGCCCGAACAGCCGCCGCTTGCCCAGCATCGCCTCCCAGGCGATGTAGTAGCCGGGGTTGTCGTTGATCCGCGCACGGCCTTCGCTGACGGAGGTGAAGCCCGGATGCTCGGCCGCCAGCCGCGAGGACAGCGCGTCGGCGAGGATCGCCAGCGTGCCGCTCGCGTCGCCGCGATACGCCGGCAGCCGCAGCGTGCGCACCGTCATCGACTGCACGAAGACGCCGCTGCGTACGTCCTCGACGCCGGTCGCGCCGACGCGCCGCAGCGGTGCCGCGTAGGTGTAGTTGAACGACGGCGTGCCGTGGCCGATCACCGCGCGCTCCGACGAGCTCGCTCGGCCCGCGACGACGATCGCGGCCACCGCGATCGCGACGGCGATCGAGATCGCGCGGACGACGCGCCAGCGGCGGGGACCGAGCAGTTGCGGGAGCGTGGGCCCGAAGGCCGGGCGGACGACGGACACCGGCCGGCAGTCTACGGACGCCCCGGCGCCGGCAATCGCGTCAAGCGCCGGCCGCGCCGGGCTCGCCGCCCGGCTCGCTGTCATGCTCCGCGCCGATCGAGAACAGCGCCTCGAGGTCGTGCCGCGAGAACGCCTCGAAGGCGACCATCGTCTGCGTCCTCACGACGCCTTCGACCTGTGTCACGTGCTCGGTGACGACGTCCGCCAGATCCTCGTGGCGCTGCACGACGACGATCGCGACGAAGTCCCATTCGCCCGTGACCGAGTAGACCTCGCGGACGCCGTCGAGGTCGGCGAGCGAAGCGCCGAGCGACGGCATCGCCGCGCGCTCGGCTTCGATCAGGACGATCGCGTGGGTCATGGCGTGTGGCTCTCCCCCGGCGCCAGCACGACGACCTCCGACGAGGTCTCGCGCTCGACGTCGGCCTTGAACGCGCCCGTGTCGGTCTCCAGGATCGGCTGCGTGTCGTAGTGACAGGGAATGATCTGCCGCGCGCCGACGAAGCCGGCGGCGACGACGGCGTCATGACGGTCCATCGTGTAGTGGCCGCCGATGCACATCAGCGCGACGTCGATCCCGTTCGTGCGCGACGCGATCAGCTGCAGGTCGCTGAACAGCGCCGTGTCGCCGAGGTGGTAGACGGTCTTGCCGCCGAACTCGACGACCACGCCGGCGGGGGTGTTGACTGTGCCCTTGGGCGTCGTCGACGTGTGCCACGCCGGTACGAGCTTGGCCGAGCCCCAGTCGAAGCTGACCGTTCCGCCGATGTTCGGGTTGCGGACGTCATGACCCTCGTCGAGGTCGCCCGCGAGCTCCCTGGCGACCTCGGTGATCGCCATCACCGACGCACCGGTGCGACGGGCGATCAAGACCGTGTCGCCGATGTGGTCCGGGTGGCCATGCGTCAGCACGATCGCGTCGGCGGCGAGCTCGTCGGCGCTGACCGTCGCCTTCGGGTTACCCGTCAGCCACGGGTCGATCAGGACCGTCGTCCCTTCGTGCTCGAGGGCAAACGACGCGTGGCCGAGAAACGTGATCTTCATTCCTGCTCCCCTTTGTACAGCTCATGTGCGAGTTCGAGCCCGACGGCAACGCCGACGAGCATTCCAAGGCGCGTCTCCTCGGCGACCAGCGTCCGCATCGCCACGGCGCGCTCGCCGGCGTCGGCGGTCGCGACGACTCCGGCGATCTGCTTCTCGTGCGCCTCGCCGAACCAGCCGCCGGCGTCCAGCGCCTCGTTGAGGATCCGCTGAAGCCCGGGCGCCGCATGCGTGACGACCTCCTGCGCATGCCCGAAGCGGTCCGGGTCCTCCTGCAGCGCCGCGATCGCGGCATCGACCTGCTCGGCGGTGAAGCGCTGACCGGACACGAAGCGGTGACGATACCGGCGGAGGCACCTCCGCTTGGCCTCGGGGGCGCCTGAGGCGGGGCCCGTTTCGTCTCCTACGTCTCTGGAAGCCGCGCGAGCATCGTGCCCGCGAGCGCGCCGACGAGGATCCCGACCCCGCCGGCGACCCAGCTGGCCTCCGGCACGACGGCCGGCATCAGGAAGACGACCGCGCTGATCACCGCGGTGCCGAGCAGATCGCCGTCGTAGTCGCCGCCCGCCCGCGCAACCAGCGCGTCGCGCATCGCCCACGCGCTCAGCAGCGCCAGCGCGGCGCCGTTCGCGCCGAACGCGGGCACGTCGTCGGCCGCCGCGGCGACCGCGAGGCCACCGACGCCGCCGGCGATGAACAGCGCGAGCACGACCCACAGGCCGTGGCGGAGCTCGAGCCGCCAGCCGTAGATCCCGATCGCGATCAGCACGGCGAACTCGTACCAGCCGTTGCCGTAGACGAAGACCGACGAGATCAACCGCAGCGGCTGTTCGGACAGCGTCGTGACGATCACGAGATCGCCGAGCGGTACCCACGCCAGCGTGATCCACATGAAGCACGAGAGCGCGATCAGCACGACCGTCGCCCACGGCTTCGCGCCGTACACGCCGGGTGCGATTCCGGGGATCCTCGGCGCCGCCGCCGGCGACCTGCCGCGGCGGCGGGATCCTCGGCGCGTGCGCCGCTCCGAGACGGTGCCGTCACGCTCGATCTTCGGAGCGCGTTTGCGCAGCCGCGTGCCACAGTACGGACACTCGGTGATGTACGGGGACACCTCCGAGCCGCAGGTCTTGCAGACGACAAAGAGGTCTGGGCCGGTGGCCATGGGCGCTTGACCGATTCTAGGGCCGCGCGCTCGCTCGCAGTGGCGAGGCTGTGGCGCCGAAGGCGGCGCGGCGGCACGGAAGCCACCCCCGATTCCGGCGTAGACTGCGTGCATGGCTACCGCTGAACTCTCTTCTTCTCGGATCGAGGAGCTGCTGGGCGACGACGCCCAGGACCTGCTCCAGCACGAGTCCAAGACCTTCCCGGCATCGAACCTCCACCTGCCGGGGCCCGACATCATCGAGCGCGTCTGGCTCGACAGCGACCGTTCGACCAACGTCCTGCGCCAGCTGCAGTGGCTGCTCGACTCCGGGCGCGCCGGCGGCACGGGCTACGTCAGCATCCTCCCCGTCGACCAGGGCATCGAGCATTCGGCCGGCGCCAGCTTCGCGCCCAACCCGCTCTACTTCGACCCCGAGAACATCGTCAAGCTCGCGATCGAGGGCGGCTGCAACGCCGTCGCCTCGACGCTCGGCGTCCTCGGCGCGGTCAGCCGCAAGTACGCGCACCGCTTTCCGTTCATCGTCAAGCTGAACCACAACCAGCTGCTGACGTACCCGAACACGTTCGACCAGATCCAGTTCGCGTCCGTCCAGCGGGCGCAGGAGCTCGGCGCAGCCGGCGTCGGCGCGACGATCTACTTCGGCTCGCCGGAGAGCAACCGCCAGATCGTCGAGATCGCCGAGGCGTTCGAGGAGGCCCACCGCCGCGGCATGTTCACCGTGCTCTGGTGCTACCTGCGCAGCAGCGGCTTCAAGGTCGACGGCGTCGACCTCCACACCGCCGCCGACCTGACCGCCCAGGCCAACCACCTCGGCGTCACGATCGAGGCCGACATCATCAAGCAG
>DASRHW010000066.1:0-32107 GCA_035650375.1 Solirubrobacteraceae bacterium
TCGAGGCCGTGCTCGTCGCAGGCGATCTGCTTCAGCCGCTGGGCGATCTCGAGCTTGCGCTCGGCGGTCTTCGCCATGCCGACTTCGTCGATCGTCAGCGCGATCAGCGCCGCGCCGTGCTCGAGCGCGAGCGGAATCACCGTGTCGGCCTTGTCGCGGCCGGCCTCGAGGTTGATCGAGTTGACGATCGCGCGCCCGGGGATCTGCTCGAGCGCGACCTTGATCACGTCGGGCTCGGTCGAGTCGATCTGGATCGGCAGCGGCTGCGTCAGGCTGATGCGCTTGACGGTCTGGCGCATCTGCTCGTCCTCGTCGGAGCGCTCGGTCAGCGCGACGCAGACGTCGAGGATGTGCGCGCCGCCCTCGACCTGGTCCTCGGCGATCTGGACGAGGCCGTCGTAGTCGTCGGCGAGCAGCAGCTCCTTGGCCTTGCGCGAGCCCTGCGA
The DNA here is from genome assembly GCA_035650375.1 of Solirubrobacteraceae bacterium. Taxonomy (GTDB): domain Bacteria; phylum Actinomycetota; class Thermoleophilia; order Solirubrobacterales; family Solirubrobacteraceae; genus BP-464. Next base: position 447 of record DASRHW010000066.1, read on the forward strand.
GTTGACGCGCTCGCCGACCATCGCCGGGCTCGGGTCCTGCACGAGCGGCGTGGCGGCGATCATCGAGCTGACCCGCGGCTCGCGCGGGGCGGGACGGGGCGGGGGAGTCTTGCCGCCGACGCGCTCGACGATCGCGCGGATGTGGTCGGGCGTGGTGCCACAGCAGCCGCCGACGATCGAGATCCCGTAGCGCTCGACGAACTCGCCGAGCGTCGCGGCCAGCGGCTCGGGCTTCTCGGGGAAGATCGTCTCGCCGTCGGGCCCCTGAAGCGGCAGGCCGGCGTTGGGCATGCACGAGACCGGCACCGGCGACAGCTCGCCGAGGAAGCGGATCGCGTCACGCATGTCCTCGGGCCCGGTCGAGCAGTTGAGGCCGATGACGTCGGCCTGGAGCGCCTCGAGCGTCGTCAGCGTCGCGTCGATGTCGGTGCCGAGCAACATCTTGCCGCCGTTGGGCAGCAGCGAGACCGAGACCTGGATCGGGACCGCGCGTCCGGTGGTCTTGAACGCCTCACGGGCGCCGAAGATCGCGGCCTTGGCTTCGAGGATGTCCTGGACCGTCTCGATGATCAGCAGGTCGACGCCGCCCTCGATCAGCCCGCGAGACTGCTCGGCGAAGACCGTCACCAGATCGGAGAAGCGGATCTGGCCCAGCGCCGGGTCGTCGGACGCCGGCAGGTAGCCGGTCGGGCCCATCGAGCCGGCGACGAAGCGATGATCGCCCGCCGCCCTGCGGGCGATTTCGGCCGCCTTGACGTTGATCTCGAGCGTGTGCTCTGCGAGGCCCCACTCCTCGAGCTTGATCCGCGACGCCTGGAAGCTGTCGGTCATCACGGCCTCGGCGCCGGCGTCGAGCATCGACGCGTGGACGCCCTCGATCACATCGGGCCGGTTGAGCACGAGCACCTCGTGCGCGCGCCCGGGGAGCTTGTAGTCCTTCTCCAGCGAGAGGTCGAACTGCTCGAGCGTCGCGCCCATGCCGCCGTCGAAGACGACGATGTGGTCGCGAATTGCGGCGAGATAGTCGCGATCGGCCATGAAAACAGGCTAGCAAACCTTGACACAAGTGTGTCAGGGCGAGCCCGTGAGCTCGTGGCGCCGGAACACACTCTGGAGTGCGCCCGGCGGCGATTGCTTGGTCACAAAGCAGCCGTTCCATGCGACGGTTGAACAGTGAGGCTCGACGGGCTTGATGACGCTGGTCTCTTGGACGCCTTCGATGCGTCTCCCGACGCCTTCGGAGTGCTCTATCGACGCTACGAGCGCCCGCTGCTGGGGTTCCTGATTCGACGAACGGGCCAGGCTGAGCTTGCCGCCGATCTGGCGGCCGAGACGTTCGCAGCGGCGCTCGACGCGCTCCGGCGCGGCAGCGGCCCCGATGGCGTGTTCGCACCGTGGCTGTTCGGCATCGCCCGCAACAAGCTGGCCGACAGCTGGCGGCGCGGCGCGGTCGAGGACGGAGCGCGGCGGCGCTTGGCGATGGAGCCGGTCCCGCTGACCGACGCCGCGCTTGAGCAGATCGACGCTCTCGGCGAGGACACCAGGCTCAGCGAGCTTGTCGCCGGGCTCCCTGGAGATCAGCGCGACGCGATCGTCGCCCGGATCGTCGAGGAGCACGACTACGTCAGCATCGCCGAGCGGCTTGAGATTTCAGAGATGGTGGTGCGCAAGCGCGTCAGCCGCGGGTTGGCGACGTTGCGCGCCCGAGTCGAGGGGAGCCCCGAATGAGCACGCTGCTGCCCGACCTGGAGCGCGAGCTGCTGCACGCCGCTCACCGGACCCACCCAGCGGCCGCGCCCGCGACGCGCAGACGGAGCCGCCGCGGACATCGGCGCCTCGTGCCGGTCGTCGTCGCCGTCGTGCTGCTCACCCTCTCCGCCGCCGCGCTCGCCGCCACCGGCCTGATCTCGATCGGCAGCCCGGTCCCGACATCTCATCAGCAGCCCGACCCTCATCGGGACGCGGGCGCCGTCGTGCCCGGCACGACCAAGGTGCTCTCCCTGCGCGCCGCCGATCCCGACGGCGGGCCGGACTGGGCGATGCGCGTTCAGGCGACGACGCGCGGCACCCGCTGCATCCAAGCCGCGCGCGTCGTCAACGGCAGGCTCGGCGTGATCGGCCAGAACGGCATCTTCAACGACGATGGGCGCTTCCACCCGCTCGGACCGATGTCGGGGTCGCTCGCCTGCCAGACCCCGGACGCCCAGGGCAACACGGTCTTCTCGGTCGGCATGAACGCCGTGCCCGCCAGCGGCGGGTTGGGTGGGTTCGTCGGCATCGATGTCGGAGGCTGCTCGGGCAAGCGGTGCCCCCCGGGCGACCTGCGTAACGTCTACTACGGCTTCGTCGGTTCTGACGCCACGAGCCTCACCTACGACGGAGACGACGGCGCGCAGCACGTGATGCGCCCGCTCGCCCCCTATGGCGCCTACCTCATCGTCCGCCGGACCACCGACACGGCGAATACCGGGTCCGTGTTCGGCCCGTACCCCGGCGCCGTCGTCCGCAAGATCACGTTCCGAGATGGCCGCAGCTGCACCTTTCCGAAGCCCGTTCCCGGTGCGCGATACGAGCCTTGTGCGGCAATTGATCGGCAACCGCCTACGCCGAAGTACACGCACGCCCAACTCGCGGCCCCGGTCCGCGCCCGTCCGTACCTACGTCGCTCGCCCCGGGGCGGGTACTGGTCGATCTCGGTGAGCTTCCGGGCCCGCGCGGCGATCACCACAGCCGGCCAGTCCTACGCCATCGTTCTTCACAACGCGAACGCCAAGGACGGTGTCTCCCTGATCGGCTTCACGCGAAGCGACATCGCAGCAGGCAGCGTGGTGACCAAGCTCGCCGCCTACCCCGCGCGCGCCGGTGTCCACACCGGCGAAGTCCGCCTCGTAACGACCGCCACGCCCGGACCCTTCTACTTCCAGGCCGGCACCGGCACGCTCGTCGGACGCTTCAAGGTCCGGGTTCCGTAGACCGCGGCACGCCCTGACGCCCCGGCAGCTCAGCTCGACCTGTCGATGCGCCAGGGGGCCTTGTCCGACGGCGACTTCGGGAACGCCTGCTCGAGCGCGTCGAGATCGACTCCGCGGTTACGGAGCCATCTGCTGAGCTGACTGTTGCGGAGCAGGATCGCGCTCACCAGGGCGGCATCGACGCTGGGATGGCCAAGGTCGCCCAAGAGCAGGTTGTCGAGCCGCACCATGATCGGCGGGCCGGGGTCCGCAGGGTCAGGGCCCGCCGACGGCTCGCCGGTCGTAGGCGGCGCCGGGGGACGCGGTGGGCCGGCGGGCGGTCGCTGGCTTGCGGCGCGCGGCTCGAGCATCGAGCAAGCGTACGCGTGCCAGCCAGGTCATACGTGGGGCGAACACGACGAGAGCCCCATCCCTGGGGCTCTCGCACGCTCGTTTCATCTACCGGTCGTCCCGGCGGCAACTACTTGATGAAGAGCATCTCCGAGTACTTCGGCAGCGGCCAGAGGTCGTCGGCGACGATCCGCTCGAGCTTGTCGGCGACCTCGCGGGTCGCGTCCATCGCCGTCTTCACCGTGTCACGCATGTAGACCGCGTGGGCGAGGGCATCGTCCGCGGGCTGATTCTCGGCAAGGTTCGCGTCCTCGAGGGTCCCGATCGCCGACCACAGCTCGGTGACCAGCCCCTGCGTCTCGGAGACGGCTGCCTCGACGCCGGCCTCTTTCAGCAGCGCGAGATGGCGTACTGCCGCGGGGAAGATCATCGTTCGCGCGATCGACGCTGCCGTCTCGCCCTCGATGTTCAGCTTGACCGCGTACTGCTCGACGAAGACGTCGTAGCGCGAGTGCAGCTCGCGCTCCGAGAGCACGGCGTAGTTCGAGAACGTCGTCACCGTCTGGTCGTCGATGATCGACGGCAGCGCGTCGGGCGTCGTACGCAGGTTCTTCAACCCGCGACGCTCCGCCTCGGCGTGCCACTCGTCCGAGTAGCCGTCACCGTCGAAGACGACGACCTTGTTCGCCGAGTAGACGGCCTTGACGACCTCCGTCACGGCGTCGGTCAGCTTCGTGCCGGCCTGAATCGCGTTCTCGAGATCCTCCGACAGCGAGTCGATCGCCTCGGCGACGATCGTGTTCAGGACCGTGTTCGTGAAGCCGAGCGACATGCTTGAGCCCAGGGCGCGGAACTCGAAGCGGTTGCCCGTGAAGGCGAACGGCGAGGTCCGGTTGCGGTCACCACCGTCCTTGGGCAGCTCCGGCAGGGCGAGAGCGCCGAGGCCGAGCGTGGACTTCGCCGTCGCCGCGTCGGCGTCACCGGACTCGATCGCGTTGAAGATCTTCTCCAGCTCGGCGCCGAGGAAGATCGAGATGATCGCCGGCGGCGCCTCATTGGCGCCGAGGCGATGGTCCTGGCCGACGTTGGCGACCGACGCGCGCAAGAGCGCCTGGTGCTTGTTGACAGCCTGGATCACGGCGGCGCAGAAGAACAGGAACTGCGCGTTCTCGGACGGGTTGTCACCGGGGCCGAGCAGGTTCTCGCCCTCGTCGGTGCCCATCGACCAGTTGTTGTGCTTGCCCGAGCCGTTGACGCCGGCGAACGGCTTCTCGTGCAGCAGACAGACCAGCCCGTACTTGCGAGCCAGGTTCTGCATGACCTGCATCGTCAGCTGCTGGTGGTCTGAGCCGACGTTGGAGTTCTCGAAGATCGGCGCGATCTCGTACTGGCCCGGCGCGACCTCGTTGTGGCGGGTCTTGACCGGCACGCCGAGCTTGAACAGTTCCGCCTCGACGTCGAGCATGTAGGCGAGCACACGCTCCGGGATCGAGCCGAAGTAGTGCTCGTCGAGCTCGTGGCCCTTCGGCGGCTTGGCGCCGAACAGCGTCCGGCCGGTCGTGATCAGGTCGGGGCGCTCGTAGTAGTACTGCTCGTCGATCAGGAAGTACTCCTGCTCCGGGCCGACGGTCGTGAAGACGTGGTGGGCGCTCTCGTTGCCGAACAGGCGCAGGGCGCGGATCGCGCTCTTCGACAGTGCGTCCATCGAGCGCAGCAGTGGGATCTTGTGATCGAGCGCCTCGCCCGTCCAGGAGACGAACGCCGTCGGGATCGTCAGGAACGAGCCGTTCGGGTTCTCGAGGATGAACGCCGGCGACGTCGGGTCCCACGCGGTGTAGCCGCGAGCCTCGAACGTCGCCCGCAGGCCGCCGCTCGGGAACGACGACGCGTCCGGCTCGCCCTGGATCAGCTCCTTGCCCGAGAACGACGCCAGCGCGGTGCCGTCGCCGGTCGGCCCGTAGAACGAGTCGTGCTTCTCCGCCGTCATGTTCGTCAGCGGCTGGAACCAATGCGTGTAGTGGGTCGCGCCGTGCTCCATCGCCCAGTCCTTCATCGCCGCAGCGACCTGGTCGGCGAGCGATGAGTCGAGCGCATGGCCCTTGGCCTGCGTCGTCATCAGGCGCTTGAAGACCTCTTTCGGCAGCCGCTTGCGCTGCTCGGCGAGGCCGAACACCTTCTCACCGAACTCCGAGCCTCCGGGCTGCGTCAGGTCGGTCGTTCCGAGCGCGGTGCCGTTGGCGGCCCACTGCGCTGCGAAGACGTTGGGATGGCGTGTGCGGGTGACGGGCAAGACGGCTGGCCTCCTAGGGCAAAAGACGTTCGCTGTGAACCCTAAACCGCCACGGTAAGGCGCGTGTTTATCCATGTGGACAAACGGCTGCGGGCAGGGTTCTCCACTCCGACGGCGTGTCCAAGGCCCATCTGTCCAGTTTCGACATATGGCCAAGGCGGCGTTCGCGGCCCGGCCCGAGACTGGTCGCCATGCTCGCTGACATCTATCAAGCGGCTGGCTACAGCCTGCCCGCCGGTATTAACACCCTGTGGGTCGTCGTGGCGGGGTGCCTGGTCATGTTCATGCAGGCCGGTTTCGCGTTTCTCGAAATCGGATTCTCGCGGGGCAAGAACGCAGGCACCATCATCGCGAAGGTCCTCACCAACTTCTCGATCGCCGGAATCATGTACTGGGCCGTGGGCTTTGCCTTCGCGTTCGGCGGCGATACGGGCCACATCATCGGGACGCACGGGTTCTTCCTGCGCGACTACGGTGATCCGCTGACCGCATTCCCGATCATGGGCTTCTCGAACGCCTCGATCGAGTCCAAGTTCTGGTTCCAGTTCGTCTTCTGCGGCGTCTCTCTGGCGATCGTGTGGGGCACGACGCTCGAACGCATCAAGTTCGGCGTCTACATCATCTACGCGGTCATCTTCTCCGCCGTGATCTACCCGGTCGTGTCGGGCTGGGTCTTCGGTGGCGGCTGGCTGCAGGTCAACGTCCACATGCAGGACTTCGCCGGCTCGTCGGCAGTCCACCTGATCGGCGCCACGGGCGCTCTCGCCGCTGTGCTGCACCTCGGGCCGAGGCGTGGCAAGTACACCGTCGACGGGCAGCCGCGGGCCATCCCGGGACACAACATGCCGCTGTTCGGCCTGTCGGTGTTCATCCTCTGGCTTGGCTGGTTCGGGTTCAACCCGGGCTCGACGCTCAACGCGCTCGACGGTCGCTTCGCCGAGGTCGTGATCACGACGAACATCGCCGCCGCCGGCGGCGTGCTCGCCGCGATCGCCACCGCCTACTGGAAGACGAAGGCGATTGACATCGGCATGGCGGGCAACGGCGCGATCGCGGCGTTGGTCGGCATCACGGCCGGCTCCGGCTACGTCGTCCCCTGGGCGGCGCTGGTGATCGGCATCGTCGCCGGCGTCCTCGTCGTGCTCTCCGTCTACGCGATCGACAAGGTCATCGATGACCCGGTCGGCGCGCTGTCGGCGCACGGTGTCGCGGGCATCTGGGGCACGCTGGCGTGTGGTCTGTTCACGCACCCGGACCTGGCCTCGTTCAACACCGTCGGCAGCGGCGGGCTCGTGTACACGGGCAGCTTCACGCAGCTCGGTCGGCAGGCGCTCGGGGTCGTCGTCGTCTTCGGCGCCGTCTTCATCGCCTCTTGGCTCGTCTTCTGGGTGATCAAGAAGACCTACGGGATGCGTGTCACGCCGGAAGAGGAAGATGCCGGTCTCGACATCTCCGAGCACGGCATGTACGGGTACCCGGAGCAGTTCATCCCCGCGCCTGAGCTCATCGGCTACGGTGGCGGCCCGTACAAGGCAGTACCGCCAGCTCCCGTTACGACCAGTTCCGAGGTGACCGCATGAAGATGGTCCTGGCGTACGTTCGCCACGAGGCGTTCGAGCCGATCCGTACCGAACTGCTGAACCTGGGCTTTCCCTCGCTGACGATCACCGAGGTGAAGGGCTCAGGCCGGCAGAAGGGTGTCACCGAGCGCTATCGCGGTGCGGAGTTGACCAACTACCTGCGCCCGAAGATCAAGATCGAGTGCGTGGTTGCCGGACCCGACGTGCAGACGATCGTCGACACGATCCTCAAGCACGGCCGGACCGGCGCGGTCGGCGACGGCAAGGTGTTCGTCCTCCCGGTGGAGGAGAGCTACCGCGTCCGTACCGGCGAGTCCGGGGAAGAGGTCCTGCAGACCCATCCCGGCGCCGCCGTCGAGTAGCCGCCCAAACCACGACCAACATGCGAAGGGCCGCCCTCGGGCGGCCCTTCGTCGTTCTGCGGCCGCCGCGCGCCGGCTCGTTGCACGCGGTGGCCTGGATCGTGCGGGGGCGGCGCCGGCTCGTTGCGCCGCCCCTCGCGTGGCGCTGGTCGCCTAGGCGACGCTCAAGGTCGTGGCCGGCTGCCGGGCGAGCTCGCTGCGCTCGGCGCTGCTGGCTTCGAGCAGCTCCGAGAGCGCAAAACGCTGGCGGGTCGTCATCGAACCGATCTCCTTGGTCTCCGACATCGGGACGTACTGGAGGAGCTTCCGGCATCGGGTCACACCCCAGCGACGCTGGCTCATCAGGAGGTCGGCGATCGTCATGCTCTGCGCCTCCCAGGGGCACGTGATCACGACTTCCGCGACGCTGATGTCGCCTTTGGCGACTCGGCGCTTGAGTTCGGCTCTCGCAAGCCGAACCTCGTTGGCGCGCTGGAGGGCGCGCATGTGCTGTGGCGCAGAGGCGAGCCTCGCTGCTGCGGTCATGGTTCTCCTATGCCGCGGGGGAGGACCCGCGGCTCATCGTCAGTTGTATGCGGGCATGCGACGAACGAGGTTGGCCCGAGGAGCTACGTCTTGTCGCGGCTTTCCGGGGCGCTTTCAGGCGACCCTGGCGACTTCGACTGCCTTCCCTCGCAACCTCGACGGCATCGAATGAAGCTACGACAGTCTCCGGCTCTGCAACAACCCCGCGTACGCAAAACGTTCGCTCAGAGCGCACGTTTTCTTCACGTCTAGAACTTGTGAAAAATCGGACAAGCGATGGCTGCGATTCCGGCGGCTCCGGAGAGGCCCCGAACGAGGCGCCGTCAGCGGCGCGCGGAGCCCGCGCTCAACTGCGCGTGGGAGGCGCGTCCGGCCCGGGAAGCGGGCTGTGCTCGGCCTCGAACGTCCGCTTGACCTCGGCGAAGGTGTCGAGCGCGCGGTCGAGCGTCTCGCGATCGTGCGTCGCCATCACGCTGGTCCGCAGCAGCGCGCCGCCCGGCGGCACCGCGGGGTGGACGGCGACGTTGACGAAGACTCCCGCCTCGTAGAGCGCCTTCCACAGCAGCGCCGCCTTCCAGTCGTCCTCGACCAGTACCGGCACGATTGGCGTCACGATCGGGTCGTCGCCGTCGATGCCGTGGCCCTCAATGACCTTGAAGCCGCGCTCGCGCAGGCCGTCGCTGAGCAGCCTCGCGTTGACGAGCACGCGATCCATCAGCTCGCGGCCCTCGTCCGAGCGGACGATGCGCAGCGCCGCCAGTGCCGCGCCGACGGCGGCCGGGACCGCTGCGGCCGTGAACATGAAGGCTCGGCTCGAGAAGCGCAGGAACTCGATCACCTCGGCGGGCCCGCCGATGAAGCCGCCGCAGGAGGCGAGCGACTTCGAGAACGTGCCCATCCGCAGGTCGACGATCTCCTCGACGCCGAGCAGCTCGCTGGTGCCGGCGCCGCGCGCGCCGAGAACGCCGGCGGCGTGTGCCTCGTCGACCATGAAGCGCGCGCCGTAGCGCTTCGCGAGCGCGCCGATCTCGGCCAGCGGCGCGACGTCGCCCTCCATCGAGTAGACGCCGTCGACGACGACGAGCACGCCGCCGTCCTCCTCGCTTGCGCGCTGCAGCTGCGTCTCGAGCTTGTCCAGGCGGCCGTGGCGGAACACGCGCAGCTTCGCCCGCGACAGCAGGCAGCCGTCGAGGATCGAGGCGTGGTCGGCCGAGTCGGCGATCACGGTGTCGCCCGGCCCGAGGATCGTGCCCAGGGTGCCGACGTTGGCCTGGTGGCCGGTCGTGAACACGAGTGCGTCCTCGGTGCCCATCCACTCGGCGATCTCGCGCTCGAGCTCGAGGTGCAACGGGATCGTGCCGTTGAGGAAGCGCGAGCCGGTCAGGCCGGTTCCGTACGTGTCGAGGGCCTCGTGGGCGGCGGCGACCACGCGCTCGTCGCCGGTCAGCCCGAGGTAGTTGTTCGAACCGAGCATGATCCGCGCCCGGCCCTCCATCTCGACGACCGGCAGCGACCGGCCCTCGAGCGTGCGGAAGTACGGCAGCGCGTCGATCTCACGCGCGAGCCGAAGCAGCTCGGCGCGCTCATGGTCGCGGGTCTTTGCGAAGACGTCGATCGAGGTCGGCATGTAGGTTTGCGCGATGGCCGTCGAGGTACGCGCAGTCGCCTCGAGGCGAGACAGGCGGAAGTTCATCGAGCTCCCGTTCCGGCTGCATGCTAACGCGCCGCAATGGGTCCCGCCGCTGAAGATCGAGCGCCGGATCTTCCTCAGCCGGCACTTCAACGCGTTCTTCTCGCACGGCGAGGCGCAGCTGTTCCTGGCACGTCGCGACGGCAACGTCGTCGGCCGCGTCAGCGCCCAGATCGATCACGCCTACAACACCCACCACGGGGTCAAGTGGGGATGGTTCGGCTTCCTCGAGCTTGAGGAAGACCCGGAGCTGCTGCCGGCGCTGCTCGAGGCGGCCGAGGCGTGGCTGCGCGAACGCGGCTGCGAGCGGATGGTCGGGCCTGCTGACTTCACGATGAACGACGAGAGCGGCATCGTCATCGAGGGGCACGAGCTGACGCCGATGATCAAGCAGCCGTGGCACCCGCCGTACTACCAGCGGCTCGCCGAGGCCGCCGGCCTCGAGAAGGCGATGGACCTGCTGATGTGGGAGCTCGAGATCGGCGACCGCGAGAAGATGCGGCCGATCGTCTTCGACCTCGCCAAGGCGGCGCGCGAGCGCCGTGGGATCACGCTGCGGAAGATGTCGCGGCGGCGGCTGCGGCGCGACATGGACGTCTTCGGGCAGATCTACAACGAGGCCTGGTCGAAGAACTGGGGCTTCGTCCCGTTCGGCAAGAAGGACCTCGACGCCTACGCGCAGGAGCTGCAGCTCGTGTACTCGCGCGAGTGGTTCATGATCGCCGAGAAGGACGGCGAGCCGATCGCGATGGCGATCACGGTTCCCGATGTCAACCAGGTGCTGAAGAAGATGAACGGCCGCCTGCTGCCGTTCGGGTGGTGGCACTTCCTGCGCAAGGGCAAGACGATCGATCGCGTCCGCGTCGGCTTCCTCGGCGTGCTGCCGAAGTTCCAGCACACCGGCGCCGCGGCACTGTTGTACGTCGAGCACTTCGACATCTCCGCCGCCGACCCGCGGATCAAGAGCGGCGAGATGGGCTGGATCCTCGAGACGAACAAGGCGATGAACCGCGGCATGGAGGCGATGAACGGCCGCGTCGTCAAGCGGTACCGGGTGTACGAGCGCCTCCTGTAACGTCGCACGGAGGTCGCCGCTTGCGGCGACCGTAGGGCGAAACCCGAAATCCGTCGCGGCTTGCCGCGGTCGTAGGGCGAAACCGTTCTCTCCGCAGATTGCGCGGGCGCTCGTCCATCGAGTCCTCCGCGCCCGGTAGTCTGGCCCAATGGCTGACGAGATCGAGACCGTGGACGCCGAAGTCGTGCCGGCGACGGCCGAGCCGCGGACGATCGAGCCGGCGAAGCGCAGTTTGTCGCCTGTCTCCGTTCAGGCCGCCGTCGCCGCGACGGGCTTCGCCGCAGGTGTGGTGACGGTCGCCGCCGTCCAGCATCGTCGCCGCACGCGCCAGATCGCCCGCCGCCGGCCGCGCGGCATGCTCGGCAAGGTCGTCGCGAGCCGCTCCTTCCTCGTCGACGTACATCTTCTCGGCGACTAATCGTCCCTTGAGCCTGTTCGCAGGCCTCTGCGAGGTCCGGCGGGAGGTGCGGCCGCGCTGGCCCGTGCGGCTCCCGCGGCGCAGCGGCTCCGACGGCGTCCTTCGCGTTCGCGGTGGGGTGCTCGAGCGGCTGCTGCACGTCGGCGACGTGCCGGTCATCGTCCGGGTTGCGCAGCGCAGCGACACGGTTCTGCTCGGTGGCTGGGCCGAGCGCCGCGACGCCGCCGACGAGGGGCTCGCGCGGATGCGCTTTGCGCTGGCGCTCGACGACGATCTGGCGCCGTTCTACGAACGCTTCCGCTTCGATCCGCTGATCGGGCCGAGCGTTCGCCGGGCGCCGTGGCTGCGCCTGGGCCGCCGGCCGGAGCCGTTCGAGGCGCTGGCCTGGGCAGTCACCGAGCAGCTGATCGAGGTCGAGCGAGCGAACGCGATCCAGCGGCGGATCGTGCGCTGGATCGGGCCGGCCTGCGAGCGGACCGGCCTGCGCGACGTGCCGACCGCGGCGGCGGTCGCAGCGCTGGCACCGGCGCGCCTGCAGTCGTTCGACCTCGCCGGCTCGCGCGCGATCGCGCTGACGCGTGCCGCGCGCGAGGTCGCGAGCGGACGCGTCGACCTCCACGACGCCGATCACGAGCGCGGCTGGCGACGCCTGCGCGCGATTCCCGGGATCGGGTCGTGGACGCTCGAGCGGCTCGCGCAGCACGGGCAGGGCCGCTACGACCAGCTCCCGGCCGGCGACGTCGCCTACCTCAAGCGCGTGGGCCTTCTGCGCTCAGGTGGCGACCGCCGCTATGAGCTGCGCGCGACCGAGGACGAGGTGCGCGACTTCTACGCCGGGTACGGCGAATGGAAGGGGCTGGCCGGCGTTCACAGCCTCAGAGTCCCTGTCCAGGCAGGTACTCGTTGGTCATCGCCCGATTCACGTTCGGCAGCTGCTTGACGAGGTCGTTGCGCAACATCCAGCGTGCGTAGGTCCGCCACGCGGTCGGGCTCTGCCAGCCGAACGGCTTCGTCTTGTCGGCCGGGAAGAAGACCGGCAGCGTCTGCTTGACGGCTTCGCGCTGCAGGCCGCGATCGAGCTCGGGGTCGGCCTTCGTCAGCGCCGCCACGCCCGACGCCGGGTCCTTGCGCAGCGTTTGATGCCCGCGTGAGAGCGCCTGCATCAGCCGCCGCAGTGCCACGCCGCGGTTCCGTGCGGTCTCGCGACGGACCACGATCACGAGCTCGTTGTACGTCGGCACGCCGGCATCGTCGACGCGGATGATCTTCGGGTTCTTGTGCTGGCGCTGGAGCTGGATGCCTTCGTAGTTCCAGTAGCCGCCGAGCGTCGCGAAGACGCGCTTGCTCCGCATCGCCTGGACGAGGTTGAAGCCGACGTTGACCTCCTTCACGTTGGCCGGGTCGCCGCCGGCGTGCTCGATGATCGTCTTGAGGTAGTCCGACTGGTACGGGATGCCCGCCGTGCCGATCGTCTTGTTCTCGAGGTCGGCCGGGGTCTTGAGGCCACTGTCGATCGAGATGATCGAGGTCAGCGGGCGCTGGATGAGCGCGCCGATCGAAACGAGGTCGCTGCCCTTGTCGCGGGCGAGTAGCAGCTCCGGCTCGTAGGAGATCGCGACGTCGACCTTGCCGGTCGCGAGCAGCTTCAGCGGCAGCGCCGGGTCCTGCGGGACGCGAATCGTGACGTCGAGCCCGGCGCGGCGGAACTCACCGTCGGCTTTCGCGTCGTAGATCCCCGCGTGATCGGCGTTGGGGAAGTAGTCGAGCATCAGCGACAGGCGCTGCGGCTTCGGCGCGGCGGCGGTCGGCTCACTCTTCTCGCCGCAGGCGGCGAGCACGGCCGTGGCAGCCAGGGCGAGAACGACGGCGAGGGTGCGGCGGATCATCGAGACGGGTCCCTTGGTCGGTGTCGAAGTAGGTGTCGCTCGGCCAGCCCGAGCAGTGCGAAGAGGGCCACCGCGAAGGCGGCGAGGAGCACGACGGCGGCATACGCGCGCGGGCTGTCAAGGTTGTAGCCGGCCTGGGTGATCAGCCGTCCGAGGCCGCTGGTCGATCCGGACTGCTCGGCGAAGACCGCCGCGATCACGGCGACCGCGACGGCGATCCGCGTTCCCGAGAGCGCGGCGGGCAGCGCCGTCGGCATCTCCGTGAAGCGGAACGTCTGCCAGCGCGAGGCGTCGAGCGTGCGCATCAGCTTTCGCAGCTCGGGGTCGACGCGGTCGAGCCCGCCGATCGTCGCGACGACGACGGGGAAGAAGCAGATCAGCGCGATGATCACGATCTTCGGCAGGATCCCGAAGCCGAGCCAGAAGACCAGCAGCGGAGCGACGATCGGGATCGGGATCGCCTGCGAGCCGACCATCAGCGGGTAGAGCGCGCGCCGCAGCGTCGGCGAGAAGTGGATCGCGAACGCGAGCAGCAGGCCGAGGGCGAGCGCGGCCACCAAGCCGAGCCCGACCTCCTGCGCCGTCACGCCGAGGTTCGAGGCCAGGAGGCCGCGATCGTCCCACAGCGACTGCGCGATCTGCGACGGCGCCGCGAGGACGAGGTCGTCGACGCCGCCGGAGTCGACGTAGAGCTCCCAGGCGCCGAGCAGCGCAGCGATGATCAGCACGGCACCGATCACGCGAACGCCTCCAGCGCGCGGCGTCGTGCCGCGACGACGCTCTCGTCGACCGCCATCCGCGGGCGGGCGACGGCGACGTCGATCTCGTCGACGATCCGGCCCGGCCGGGGGGAGAGGACGACGATCCGGTCGGCGAGCACGGCCGCCTCCTCGACGTCGTGTGTGACCAGCAGCACCGTTCGCGGCTGCTGCGCGAGCGCGTCGGCGAGCCATGTCTGCATGTCGCTGCGAGTCATCGCGTCCAGCGCCCCGAACGGCTCGTCGAGGCACAGCACGGGCTTGCCGGCGAGGAACGTGCGCGCGAACGCGACGCGCTGGCGCATGCCGCCCGACAGCTCGTACGGACGAGCGTCCTCGAAGCCTCCGAGGCCGAGCGCCGTGAACAGCGGGCGCGCCTCGTCGCGCGCCTCGTCACGGCTGCGGCCGGCGATCCGCAGGGCCAGCGCCGCGTTGTCGAGCGCCGTCATCCAGGGCAGGAGCAGGTCGCGCTGCGGCATCAGCACCGCCGGTGCCGCGGTGACCGTTCCGGCGTCCGCGGTCTGCAGCCCGCAGACGAGCTCGAGCAGCGTCGACTTGCCGCAGCCGCTGGGGCCGACGACGACAACGACGGTGCCCGGGTCGACGCGGAGGTCGATGCCGTCCAGCGCCGTGAGCGTGCCGAAGCGGCGTGTCACACCGGCCAGCTCGATCGCGTTCTCCATCGCTCCCTCCGCGGGCATTACCCCACAGGTTCAAAGGGTCAGCGCCAGGGTCCGAAGGCGCTATCTCAGCCCGCTTCCGCGAGCACCCCTGTTGGTCGCCGCCGACTATAACGTCGCCGACGGCTGCGTGGCGAAGACGTGTTTCGTCACATTCGTGGGTCCTTGCCCCATACAGGGGCGATGGACCTCGAACACCTGAGCGACGAGGAGCTGCTCGTGCGCGCACGTGAGGATGCGCGGGCGTTCGGCGTCTTCTATCGCCGTCACGTTCCCGCCGTGCACCGCTACTTCCGGCGGCGCGTGCTCGAGTCGGAGGTCGCGTTCGACCTCACCGCCGAAACGTTTGCCGCCGCGCTTCGGTCGGTTCCGCGCTATGTGCCGCGTCCGGAGCCGGCCCGTGCCTGGCTGTTCGGGGTGGCCCGTCACACGTTGTCGGCGGCCTATCGCCAACGGCAGGTCGACGATCGCGCGCGCAGGGCACTGGCGATGGAGCCGATCACGCTCGACGACGCGGACGTCGAAGCACTCGAGCTCGTCGCCGACACGCCGGCACTCGAAGCGGTCGAGCGCCTTCCGAGCAGCCAGCGCGCCGCGGTGATCGCGCGCCACGTCGACGGCGATGCCTACGCCGAGATCGCCGAGCGGCTCGCGTGCTCGGAGAGCGTCGTGCGGCAACGGGTCAGCCGCGGGCTCGCAACCTTGAGAGCGCAACTGGAAGAGGGTCGCGGATGACCGGCAACGCACCATTCGAACGTCTTCACGACGAGCTCGTATCCGCCGCTTCGCGGCAGATCGCCGTCGATCGCACGCCGCCCGTGCGGCGGCTGCGCAGGGTCGCGCTCGTCGCGGCGCTGTTGAGCGTCGGCCTCGGCGCCGTCGCGTGGGCGGCGACGGCGATCCTGGCGACGGGGGACCCGGTGCCGTACATGCGCGGCGCGCCGATCGTCGGCACCAAGCAGGGCGCCCCGCTCGCCGGCACGGTGACGATGCTCGCGGAGGTCGCCGACCCCGACGGCGGCCCGGCGTGGGGGATGCGCTATTGGGAGACCGATCGCAAATACGCCTGCGTGCAGGTCGGCCGGCTCTACCAGGGCAAGCTCGGGCAGATCACCGACGGCAACGTCTTCCACGAGATCCGGCCGGGGTTCGTCGAGCGCGGGCTCGGCGGCTGCTTCCTCCAGGACGGCGCCGGTCACGCATTCGTCGCGCTGCACACCGACGCCATGCGCGGCGGCCAGTTTCCGACGTGCTTCACGAACACGGTCAAGCCGATGACGAGCTACCGCCGGCGCGACGGTCAGGTCGTGCCATGCGCGAAGCCCGTCCGCACGGTCGACTTCGGCCTGCTCGGCCCCGGTGCCAAGCAGCTGACCTACAAGGCCGGCGGCGAGAGCCACACGATGACGCCGGCGGGTGGCGTGGGTGCCTACCTCGTCGTCCAGCGGCACATCAAGCCGGTTCTGCGCGAGTTCGGCTTTCATCACAAGGATCCGAAGCTGAACCTACGCGGTGTGGCCGAGCCGTACCTGGCGCAGACGCCGGGATCGCAGGTGATCACGCGCGTCGTCTATGCGCGCGGGAGCTGTGGCGTGAAGGTGACCAGCTCGCTGCGCGGGTCGTGCTTTGCGCAGGCGGGCTTCGTGCCGATCCCGCAGCCGAACGTCGAGGACGTGCGCGCGCGCGTGACGGCGTTCCACGCCCCGGACGGAGACGGGATTCGCGTGCGCTTCCTGGCACGGGAGCCGGTCGTCGACGGCCGTAGCACGTACACGGTCGAGGTCCATCCGCAGGGCGTCAACGGCTGGACCGCGCAGGACTACGCGCACAACCTCGTCGCGGGAACGCGTGTGCGCCTGACCGTCGACGAGTATCCGAGATTCCACGGTACGTACCGGATCGTCGTTCGCTACGTCATGCAGTCGCCGACCCCGAACCCGCTCGCGACTCCGGACGCGCGGCGAGGGATACTCGTCGGCACGACGACGGTGAAGGTGCCGTGACGCCGGCGGCTACGGGCGGGCGAGCGCGTCGACGAAGTCCTCGAGCTGCTGCGTCGTCCAGCACTCGAAGACGCGGCAGTGCTGCTCGTAGGCGGCGATCACCGAGTCGCCGTAGTTCCAGTACAGGCGCGGCTCGGGGTTCAGCCAGAAGGTACGCCCGGCGCTGTCGGCGATGCGGGCGAAGATGTCGGTGCGCGCGTCGCGCCCGTTCGTGCGCGCGTCGCCGAGCACGATCACGGTCGAGCGCGGGCCGAGATCGTCCTCGACCAGCTCGCGGAACTCCGACCACACGCGCCCGTAGTCCGTATAGCCCGAGACGTCGGCGACGCCCGCGTCGGCGGCGATCGCGTCGCTGACGGCGGAGAAGTCGCGCTCGGAGGCGAACACGTCGGTCACCTCGCTGATCCGCTCGATGAAGACGAACGACCGCATCTTGCGAAACGAGTCGTGTAGCGCGTGCAGCACCGAGAGGAAGAAGACGCTGGCGCTCGAGACCGACGTCGAGACGTCGCAGAGGACGTAGATCTCCGGCCGCCGCGGCCGCACCGGGCGCAGGTGGATGTCGACCGGCACGCCGCCGTAGGCGAGCGACGCGCGCAGCGTCCGCCGCATGTCGACGTGCGAGCGGCGTTTGCGCCCGCGCTGCTCGGCGCCCTGGGTCTTCAGCCGTCGCTTGAGCTGGGCGACGACGCGGTGGACCTCGGCGAGGTCCTCGAGCGGGCCCGACGGCAGCGCGCGGTCGATCTCGTGCAGTGGGCGCTTCGGTGGCAGTTGCTCCGTGCGCTCGATCTGCATCCGCTCGAGCTCGCGCCGCAGCATCGCCTCGAAGCGCCGGAGCATCTCGCGCGAGACGTCGTGGTAGGGATCGCCTCCGGGCGGCTGGGGCTGCGAATCGGGGCGCAGCCCGAGGGCGCGGCGGATGCGCTGGACGTCGACGCCGATCACGCCGGAGCCCTCGCCCTGGCGGCCGAACGCGGCGATCGCCAGCCGCGCCAAGTCGAGCATCTGGCCGTCGTCGCCGGCGCGCAGCGCCTCGGCGATCTTCTCGCGCAGCTCGTCGAGGTCGAAGGCGGGCGAGTCGTCGGCGTCCGAGCCGGGAGCGCCGACATCGTGCTCGCGGACGCCGAGCTCGACGGCGGCGAGCTCGGCCGAGCGGAAGAAGAAGCGATCGAAGACGAGCTCGAAGACGCGCCGGTCGTCGCGTGACTTGGCGAGCGTCGCCGCGAGCGCCCCGCGGAACTCGGCCGGCTGTGACCAGCGCACCTCGTCGAGTGCCGCGAACGCGTCGAGCAGCTCGCTCGTGCCGACGGCCACGCCTTCGCCGCGCAGCTCCTCGCCGAAGGCGATCAGCTGTTCAGGAAGCGTCAACGGGCGCCGCCAACGTCACGCCGACGCGCTCTGCGACGAGATCGAGGTCGGTGCGGTGCTTGACGATCAGCGACAGCGTGTCGGTGAACGCCTGGCGGTCGATCTCGTCGACGCCCAGCAGGACCAGCGCTCGAGCCCAGTCGATCGACTCGGCGATCGACGGCGGCTTCTTGAGATCGAGCTCGCGCACCATCGCGACGATCTCGACGAGCTTCGCGGCGATTGTGTCTGACAGCTCGGGGGTGTGCAGCTTGACGATCGCCAGCTCGTGCTCCGGCGCGGGGTAGTCGAGCCAGAGGTACAGGCAGCGGCGCTTGAGCGCCTCGGTCAGCTCGCGCGTGTTGTTCGACGTCAGCAGGACGATCGGGTGCGTGCGCGGGCGGATCGTCCC
This sequence comes from Solirubrobacteraceae bacterium, assembly GCA_035650375.1. Taxonomy (GTDB): domain Bacteria; phylum Actinomycetota; class Thermoleophilia; order Solirubrobacterales; family Solirubrobacteraceae; genus BP-464. The sequence continues at coordinate 18,775 of DASRHW010000066.1, forward strand.
CAGCTCCGGGATCGAGATCTGGAAGTCCGAGAGGACCTCCAACAGCATCGCCTCGAACTCCTGGTCGGTCTTGTCGATCTCGTCGATCAGCAGCACGGCGGGCTGTTCTGACGAGATCGCCGTCATCAGTGGCCGCTCGAGCAGGAACTCCGCGCTGAAGATGTCGTCCTGCACACGCTCCCAGCCGGCGTCGCCCTCGGTCTGGATCCGCAGCAGCTGCTTGCGGTAGTTCCACTCGTAGAGCGCCTTGGCCTCGTCGAGTCCTTCGTAACACTGAAGCCGGATCAGCTCGCGGCCGAGATAGCGCGCGAGCGCTTTCGCGAGCTCGGTCTTGCCGACGCCGGCCGGTCCCTCGACGAGGATCGGCTTGCCGAGCCGGGCGGCGAGGAAGGCCACCAGCGCCGTTGACTCGGCCGGCAGGTAACCGGCATCGCGAAGCCCATCGGCGACTGCTTCGACGGACTCCGGAACGGTGCTCACAGTCACCGGATGATAGGCACGCCGAGGCCTGTCGCTAGGCCGTCGCGGCCTCCAGCTCGACCCGTTCCGCGGCCTGCCCGGTGCGCGGGACGAGCAGTGCCGCGAGCGCTCCGGCTGCCAGGACGGCCGCGCCGACGGGCACGGCCGCTGACAGACCGTCGACGAACGCCGCCGGCGATGCGTACGAACCGTGCGCGGCAAAGATCGAGCTGAGCACGGAGATACCGAGCACCCCGCCGACCTCGCGAATCGCATTGGTGGCGCCCGAGGCCTTGCCGACGAGCTCCGGCGGCACGGCGCCGAGGACGGCGTTTGCCGCCGGCGCGAAGACCAGCGCCATGCCGACGCCGCCCATCATCAGCGGCACCACGACCTCTCCGAAGGACGCGGTCGGCGTCGACGCCTCGGCCAGCCACAGGACCGCGCCGGCTTGCAGCGTGAGGCCCGAGGCCATCAGCGGGCGCGCCCCGATGCGATCGCTGAGCAGCCCGGCGAGCGGTGCGACGAACATCGGCATCAACGTCCAGGGGAGTGTCAGCAGCCCGGCCTCGAGCGGCGAGTGGCCCTGCGCGACCTGGAAGAACTGGGCGAGGAGGAAGATCGACCCGAAGACGCCGAAGAACATCGCCAGCGAGACGACGTTGGTCGCTGCGAAGGCGCGCGACCGGAACATCGACATCGGCAGCATCGGCTCCTGCGCGCGCAGCTCCCAGGCGACGAAGCCGGCGACCAGAAGCATCCCGGCCGCGAGCGATGCGATCACGGTCGTCGAGGACCAGCCGAGCGCCTGCGCGCGGATGATCGCGAAGACGATCGCGAACAACCCGAGCCCGGCCGATGCCAGGCCGGGGAGGTCGAGGTGGCGATCGGGCCCGTGCGACTCGGCCAGCTTGCGGCGGGCGAGCGGCGCGAGCGCGAGACCGATCGGGACGTTGATCCAGAAGATCCACTGCCATGAGGCGCCCTCGAGCACGAGCCCGCCGACGAGCGGCCCGAGCGCGACACCGAGGCCCGACACGCCCGACCAGACGCCGAGCGCGAGCCCGCGCCGGTCGGGGCTGACGGCCTCGCTCAGCAGCGTCAGCGTCAGCGGCAGCAGCGCCGCCGCGCCCGCGCCCTGCACCGCACGCGCGGCGATCAGCGCCGCCACCGACGGCGACAGCGCCGCCGCGGCGCTCGAGGCCGTGAACAGGAGCAGTCCGATCACGAACATCCTCCGCCGCCCGAAGCGGTCGCCCATGGCGGCCCCCGCGAGCAGGAAGACCGCGAACGACAGCGTGTACGCGTTGACGGTCCAGTCGAGCGACTCGACCGACGCGTCGAGCGCGACGCGGATCGAGGGGAGCGCCGTCGTCACGACGAGGTTGTCGAGCGTCGACATCAACAGTGCGATCGACACGATCGCGAGCGTCCAGCGGGCCTGGCGGTTCATGGTGCGGGATCTCCTGAGGAGTGTGTGAGCACTAACTCACTCGTCGGTGAAATGGACAACGGTCATCGCGGTCGCGGGCGTGCGGTCAGCAACTCGGCCCAATGCTCGTCGCTCGCGCCCGCGTCGAGCGCGGTCATCACGTTGAGCAGCATGCCGGTGGCGAAGAAGCTGCGAACGGCGTCGGGGTCCGCGCCGGTCTCGCGTTCGACGAGCTCGACGAGCTCGGCGAAGCAGGCGCGCGCCGCGTCGCCGACGGCGGGCATCGTCGGTGCCGCCGCCTGGGCGTGCAGCTGAACGAGGATCTGGTCGCGGTCGGCCAGCAGCTGGGTGTAGGCGTGCCCCATCGCCGGCAGGACATCGTCGCCGCTCTCTCTCGCGCGCGCCGCCGCCTCGGCGAACGCGGAGCGGATGCGCGCGTGGGCCCGCTCGACGGCAGCGACCAGCAGCTCGTCCTTGGTCGCGAAGAGCTTGAACAAATAGGCCTGCGAGATCCCGGCGACGCGGGCGATCTCGGCCGTCGGTGTGGCGTGCAGGCCGCGCTGGGCGATCACGCGCTCGGCCGCGGCCAGGACGGCTTCGCGGCGAACCTCGGCGGTCGACAGGGTACGGGGTGCAGGCACGATGAGTGAGTATACACTCACTCATCGGATCCGCAAGGGTCAACTGCCGCGGGGCGGGGCATCGTCCCAGTCGGGACGCTCTTCCCAGCTCGGTGGGGGCGGCGCATCGTCTTCCTCGAACGACAGCTGTCCCGCGATCCGCGTGCGGTCCTCGCCGGACGAGCGGCCGGCCGCGGGCCGGCGTGCCGTCGCGCGCGGCCGCCGTGGGGTCACCGTGGTCGGGGCGAGGGCCGCGACGGGGTCGACGCGGGTCGTCGGGTCCTGCGCCTGCGTCGGCTCGGCGCGCGCCACGATCCGCATCCGCCAACCCGCGTAGGCGAGTCCGCCGGCGGCGAGGAAGGCGAGGAAGAACCCCCACTGGATCCCGACCGTGCTGCCGTCACCCGGCACGCTCGGCCTGGAGAACACGCGCACGAAGAGCAGAAACGCGGCCCACAGCCCCGCCGCGAGCACGATCGTTCCGTCACCACCGGGTAGATGAAAGGCGCGCCGCTCGGCGCGAAAGAACAGCAGTACGAGCACGCCGACGGCGACGATGAAGATCGCCGCCTCGATGAACGAGGCGACGCCGAAGGCGCTGATCGCGTCGGAGGCGCAGTTGACCTTCTTGTCGACGACAGCGCAGACGCTCTTCTCGTACCAGGGAAGGAACATCGACACGAGCAGCCCCGCGGCGGCGAGCGCGGCCGGCCGCTGCTCCGGCGCCAGCGATCGCCATGCTCGCGCAAGCCGGGCGAGCGCGTTGCGGGCGGCGACCATCGCCCGATGCTACCCCGGGCCCGCGACGCCGAGCACGCGCCGAGCACGCCGGGTGCGCTTGGGCCGCTGGTACGGTTCGGCGCCGATGCCACGACCGATGCGCGCCGCGATGCCGGCCTCACGATGACGCTCGCGGCTCAGGCGCTCGCCGCCTCCCTCGCATGACGAAGTTCCTCCGCAGCAGCAACGGCTGGCCTTATCTGCTGGTGCCGTTCATCCCACTCGCGATCGTGCTCGACCTCGCCGGTGCACCCGCGACGGCGATCTTCTTCACCTCGGCTGCGGGAGTGATCCCGACGGCGGCGCTGATGGGCCGCGCGACCGAGGAGCTCGCCGCGCGGTCGGGACCGGGCATCGGCGGCCTGCTGAACGTCACGTTCGGCAACGCGCCGGAGCTGATCATCGCCGTCTTCGCGCTCGAGTCGGGGCTGCACGAGGTCGTCAAGGCGTCGCTCGTCGGTTCGATCCTCGGCAACGTCCTGCTTGTCCTCGGCGCGTCGATGTTCGTCGGCGGTCTCGGCCGCGACCGCCAGTACTTCAGCCGTACCGCGGCGAGCGCGCAGTCGTCGATGCTGCTGCTCGCCGGCGTGGCGATGACGATGCCGGCGATCTTCGAGCTCGTCGAGGGCCGCGGGCTGCCGTCGCCAGGCGCCGAGATCGTCAACTACGACTCGACGATCGAGTGGCTCTCGCTGGCGGTCGCGCTGGTGCTGATCGCCTCCTACGCGGCCGGCCTGCTGTTCTCGCTGAAGACCCATCGCAGCCTCTTCAACCCGGCCGTCGAGGGCGACGCGCACGAGGGAGAGCCGTGGACGGTGCGCAAGTCCGTCGGCATGCTCGCGCTCGCCGGCGTCGCCGTCGGCGTGATGTCGGAGATCCTCGTCGGCTCGATCTCAGAGGCCGCGGAGGGCATCGGCCTGAGCGAGTTCTTCGTCGGCGCGATCGTGATCGCGATCGTCGGCAACGCCGCCGAGCACTGGGTTGCCGTGCTCGTCGCGCGCAAGGACAAGATGGACCTCGCGGTCAACATCGCGATCGGCTCGAGCGCGCAGATCGCGTTGTTCGTCGCGCCGGTGCTCGTGTTGCTCTCGTTCGTGCTCGGCCCGCATCCGATGCCGCTGGTGTTCAACGGCTTCGAGCTCGGTGGCGTCCTGTTGGCGATCATGATCGCCAACCACGTCACCAACGAGGGCGAGTCGACGTGGTATGAGGGCGTCCAGCTCTTGGCCGTCTATCTCGTGCTCGGCATCGCCTTCGCGGTCGCCTAGCGGTCGCTCCGGGTGCCCGGCCCGGTCACGTTCCGTCAGCTCGCGGGCTCGAACCGGTCGAGCTCGTAGTACACGCCGTGTGTCCGCTTCAGTCGCAGCTCGACGGGCACGAGCAGGCGGTAGACGATCGGATGCTTGCGTCGCAGATGCGCCAGCGCGCGGGTCGTCTCCTCGTCGTCCAGCAGGCGCGCTCGCGCGACGACCACGGCTCCCGTGGGCCGGCCGCGGAGCGTGCAGGGAGCGAGCTCGACGGTGTCGAAGTTCCGCAGCCGCTTGACCTTGGCGCTCTTCGCAGGGGTACCGAAATACGCCCGCTCGCCGTCGACGACCAGATTGACCGGCGTGCCGACCCAATCGCCGTCGCGCTTGCGGCTCTTGAGCAGCACCGCCCACGATCGTCGCAAGGGCTCGAGCGGCTGCAGCCCGGAGGAGCCTGCGGTCGCGGTCATCGCGACACCTCGGGGATCGGGCGCGTGATCTCGATCCCGCTCGCGGCGGCGAGCGCCAGAACCTGGTCCATCGACGCTGCGCCGTGTGCCGTCAGCTGCCCGGCCGCGCGCGCGAACCGTTCTATCTCGGTCCCGGGGGCGAGGACGGCGAACGCACGCGCCTCGGCGGGTGACTCGTTGCGGATGGTGTGCTCGCGGCCGCCGGGGATGGCGACGACGGAGCCGGGCCGGGCAACGGCGCGGACCGGCTCGCCGGCATCGTCCTCGACGTAGAACGTGAGCTCACCGCGCTCGACCCGGTAGAGCTCGTACGCATCGTGGCGGTGCAGCATCGGTGGGCCTCCACCAGGCGCGAAGACGGCGTCGTAGGCGATCAGCGCGCCCGCGGTCATCTCGCTTGTCACGTGGAAGGCGATCACGTCGCCGCCGACATCAACTCGGTCTTCCATCGGGCTCATCCCTTCGTCTCGGCAATCAAGACAGGTTGCCTGTCTTCTCGTGATCGGGTAGGGTAGACAGGAAGCCTGTCCAATGTCAAGTCGCCTTCCCAACACTGCCGCACGACGCCGGCCCGAGAACCTCGGCGTGCTCCTGCGCGAGCCGTTCCGTATCGCGAGCGAGGATCTCCACCGACGCTTCGCGGAGCGGGGCCATCCCGAGGTCCGGCCGCCGCACGGCAACGTCATGCAGTACCTCGACGACGAAGGGACGCGTGTCAGCGTGCTCGCCGAGCGGGCGCAGATCACGAAGCAGTCGATGGCAGAGCTGGTGGCTCATCTCGAGCGCCACGGCTACGTCGAGCGCACCCGAGACCCGAGCGATCGCAGAGCCAAGCTGGTTCGCTCGACTGCCCGCGGCAACGAGCTCTACGCGATTGCCCGCGAGTTCGTCGCCGAGACCGAGGCGCTGTGGGCGGAGAAGCTCGGGAAGGCCAAGATCCGACAGCTCCGGACGCTGCTGGAGGAGCTGAACGCCGCGCTTTGACCGTCTCCGCGGCGGCCGCTGCGGGGGCCCGTTCACCGCTCTGCGCGGGCGCATAGAGTCCGACCATGTTCGTCGTCAAGGCAGCAGTTGTGGGGGCGGGGACGATGGGCGGGCAGATCGCGCAGGCGATCGCCGCCGCGGGGTACGACGTCGTGCTCAAGGATGTCTCGCAGGAGCTGCTCGACGCGGGCATCGCGACCGCGCGCGACGTCACCGCCACGCGGCTCCGCCGCAGCGTCGAGCAGGGCAAGCTGACCCAAGAGCAGGCCGACGCCGACGGCGGCGAGCTCGTCGCAAGGATCACGCCCACGCTCACCTACGACGGCTTCGGCGACGTCGACTTCGTGATCGAGGCGGTGCCCGAGCGGCTCGAGATCAAGCAGGCCGTCTTCGCTGAGCTCGACGCCGTCACGCCGGGCCACGCGATCCTCGCGTCGAACACGTCGGGGCTGTCGATCACCGAGATCGGCGACGCGACCGTGCGGCCCGACAAGGTGGTCGGCTTCCACTTCTTCTACCCGGCGTCGGTGATGCCGCTGATCGAGGTCGTTCGCGGCGACGAGACGTCACGTGACACCGTCGCCGCCGCGTTTCGCTTCGCCCAGGCACTGCGCAAGCAGCCGATCGTCTGCGCCGACGCGCCGGGCTTCGTCGTCAACAGGATCCTCGTCTCGGGGATCGCCGAGATCTGGCGCGCGCAGGAGCGGCGGCGGCTCTCGATCGCCGCCGTCGACGAGGCGATCGCGGCGGCCGGCATCAGCCCGATGCCGCCGTACCTGCTCGTCGACCTGCTCGGGCTCGACACCGTGATGCACCTCGCCGATCACCTCGAGGCGTCCTACGGCGACCGCATGTACGTGCACCGCGGGATGGTCGAGCTCGTCGCCGCCGGCAGGCTGGGCGCCAAGACGGGCGGCGGCTTCTTCGCCGACGGCGAGGCATCGCTGCCCGAGGGTGACGGCGACGTCGACGGCGCCGAGCTGGCAGAGCTGATGACGCTGAAGACGCTCGTCGAGGCGTGCCTGGTGCTGGAAGAGGGCATCTCGACGATGCGCGAGATCGATCTCGGGCTGATGGCCGGCGCCGGACTCGATCCGCGCCGCGGTCTGCTGCCGCCGTTCCTCAAGGCCGACGTCACCGGGCTCGACGTCGTGCTCGAACGGCTCGAGGCGCTCGAGGCGATCCACGGCGAGCGCTTCGCGCCGCCGACGACGCTGCGGAGGCTCGTCGCCCAGGGCCGGCTCGGCGTCGCCTCGGGGCAGGGTTTCTACGCCTACGCGCGTCCCGACGCGGGCGAGCAGGCCGACACGGTCAAGCTCGAGACGCGCGGCGACGTCGCCATCGCGTGGCTGTCGAACGGGCAGCTGAACTCGATCTCGCCGGCGGTGATCGGCGATCTCGCGACTGTCAGGGAGCGTGCCGCGACGGCCGGCGTGCGTGCGCTCGTGATCGCATCGTCATCACCGCTGGCGTTCAGCGCCGGCGCCGACATCAAGGCCTTTTCCCAGCTCGACGAGGCGGCGCTCGCCGCGCTCGTCGAGGACGCGCACGCGCTGTTCGACGGCCTCGGCGGCGGCGGCCCGGTGACGATCGCCGCCGTCAACGCGCTGGCGTTCGGTGGCGGCAACGAGCTGGTGATGGCCTGCGACGTGCGGATCGCCGCCAAGTCGGCCGTCTTCGCGCAACCCGAGATCAAGCTCGGGATCATCCCCGGCTGGGGCGGGACGCAGCGGCTGCCGAGGCTGGTCGGTGCCGGCAGGGCGCTGGAGCTGAACCTGCTCGGCGACGCCCTGCTCGCAGACGACGCGCACGCCTTCGGCCTCGTCAACCGCGTCGTGCCGGACCACGAGCTGCTCGACACGGCGCTCGCCTGGGCGCGCCGGCTGGCGGCGCAGGCGCCGCTCGCGGTCGACGCGATCCGGCAGCTCGGGAGCGACGATGAACTCGTCGCGGGGCTCGCGGCGGAGCGCACCCGGTTCGCGGAGATCACGCGGACGGGCGACGCCGGCGAGGGCATCTCGGCGTTTCTCGGCAAGCGCGCCGCGCGCTGGGCCGGCGACTGAGCGACGAGCCGTGCCCGCACCGAGTGATCGACCGACCGGCGTCAGCCGGGCGGCGCCTGGGTACCGTGAACCTATGGCCGACGAGTCGAACGAGAGCTTCGCCGATCGCATCGCGCGCGAGAGCGAGGACGCGGTCGCGCGGCTCGTTCAGGAGCTCGGCGAGCACCCGCTCATGCGGACGCTGCTCGAGCGCGCCTTCGGTGCCCGAGAGCGGGCCGCGCAGGCGCAGGAGGTCGCGCTTGCAGCGCTGAACATCCCGTCGGCGTCGGACATCGAACGGCTGACGCGGCGGATCCGCTCCGTGTCGCTGCGAATGGAGGGGCTCGAGGACGGGGTCGACCGCCTCGACGAGCGTCTGGCGGCGCTCGTCGCCAACGGCGACCTCGACGCCCGGCTGAGCGCGATCGAGCAGCAGCTGGAGCGGATCGCCGGCGCCGTCGCGACGCTCGCCGAGTCACGACCGCCCGTGGCCCAGCCCGCGAAGGCCGCGCGCCGCGCGGCATCGAAGCCCGCGGCGAAGAAGCCCGCCGCGAGGAAGCCCGCGGCTACTCCGGCACGAGCGCGGCGACAGCCGTCCGGCCCAGGCGCTCGCCAGCGCTGAGGTAGCCGTCGCCGTCGATCCGGCGGCGTGCGTCGCCGGTGAGCAGGTCGGTCACCGCCAGGAGGCAGCCGGCGCGCAACCCGCGGCGCTGGGCCACGGCGAGCACCGCGGCGGCCTCCATCTCGATCACGATCGCTCCCGCGGCGACCCAGCCCGCGTGGTTGCTCGCCGCGCGCGGGTCATAGAAGAGGTCGGTCGTCACGGCGATGCCGCGATGGTCGCCGTGCAGTGCCGCGGTCAGCCCGGCGTCGGCGGCGACCGGATCAGCCGCGCCGAGGGCGCGGCTGGCACCGTCGGCCGAGAGCGCGTGCGACACCGCCACGAGATCACCAAGCTCGAGGCCGCCGGCGATCGCGCCACAGGTGCCGACGCGCACGACCCGCTCGGCACCGAGGTCGGCGAGCTCCTCGACGACGATCGCCGCGCTCGGGCCGCCCATGCCGGTGCTCTGGATCGTCAGCGGCACTCCGTCAGCGACCGCTGCGCCGGTGTAGCCCCAGAGGCCGCGGTTGTGGTTGAACATCCGCGGCTCCTCGAGCAGCGACTGCGCCAATTGGAGTGCGCGGCCCGGATCGCCCGGAAGCAGCACTCGTGGCGCCAGCTCGGCGGTCGGATGGATGTGGATCGGCGTCGTCATGAGGCGGTCGCGGACCCTACGCCGCCGTGGCTAGGAGCGGCCGGGCGACGATCTTCGGCCCGGCGCTTGACGCGGCTCGCCGCGAGGAGTACCACTGTTCTCAGCAGGCCACGAAGTGAGCGGGTCACACCGTTCGCGAGGCGCCGCCGTCCGGACGACGAGCGCCGCGGGCCCACAGGCGGGCCGTGCTGCCCGCGAGCGGCGGGACTCCATCGGAGCCCGCCGCATCTGCGTCGTGCGCCCGACGCGCGCAGCGGAGTAGGTTCATCCGATGGACCTGCTCGAGCGCGTGCGCGGTACCGGCCTGCTCGCCGACGGCGCGCCGGTCGTCGTCCTGCTCAGCGGCGGGCGCGACTCGGTCTGTCTCCTCGATTGCGCCGCGCGGCTCGGCGCGGCGACCGCACTGCACGTCAACTACGGACTGCGGCCCGACGCCGGTGCCGAGGAAGCGCACTGCCGGTCACTGTGCGCGCGGCTGGGGGTCGAGCTGACCGTCGAGCGCGCGACTAGGCCGGACGGCGCCGGCAACGTCCAGGCGTGGGCGCGCGACGTCCGCTACGCCGTCGGCGCCCGGCTCGCCGAGCGACGCGGCGCCGTGCTTGCCGCCGGACACACGATGACCGACCAGGCGGAGACGATCCTCTACCGGCTGGCGTCGTCGCCGTCGCGGCGCGCGCTGCTGGGCATGGCCACCCGCGACGGCCGGCTGGTCCGGCCGCTGCTGGGCTTCAGCCGCGGCGACACCGCGGCGCACTGCCGCACGCGCGGCCTCGGATGGGTCGACGACGAGAGCAACGACACCGACGCCTACGCACGCGGCCGCGTCCGCGGCGCGCTGATGCCGGCACTCGAGGCGATCCATCCCGCCGCGGAGCGCAACATCGTCCGCGCGGCGCAGGTCCTTCGTGACGAGGCCGACGTGCTCGACGAGATGGTCGACTTCGTGCTTGGCGAGACCGGCGACGATGACGACGCCGGCGACCGCATCGGGATCGCTCACCTGCGAGTGCTGCCGCCCGCGCTCGGCCGGCTCGTCGTTCGCCGGCTGGCGGAGCGAGCGACGGGCGACCTGTGCCCGCGTGCGGCGAGCCGCTACGAGGACGTCGTCGGCCTCGCCGACGACGCGATGCTCGACATCGGCGACGGGGCGCGCGCCATCGTTCGCCGCGGTGTGCTGAGCTTCCGCGTCCATGCGTGACCCCGCGATCGGCGAGATCCTCGTCCAACCCGACGAGCTGCGTCGCAAGGTCGCCGAGCTCGGCGCAAGGATCTCGGCCGACTACGAAGGTCGCGACCCGCTGCTCGTCGGCGTGCTCAAGGGGGCGATCTTCTTCCTCTCGGATCTGATGCGCGAGATCTCGATTCCCTGTGAGGTCGACTTCATGGCGGTCGCCTCGTACGGCTCCGTGACGCAGTCGAGCGGCGTCGTGCGGATCCTCAAGGACCTCGACGCCGCGATCGAGGGACGCCACGTGCTGATCGTCGAGGACATCGTCGACAGCGGCCTGACGCTCCAGTACCTGTTGCGCAACCTCAACGCGCGTGAGCCCGCCTCCGTCGAGGTCTGCGCGCTGCTGACGAAGCCCGCGCGGCGTGAGGTCGAACTGCAGGCGCGCTACGTCGGCTTCGAGATCCCGAATCGCTTCGTCGTCGGCTACGGGCTCGATCACGACGAGAAGCACCGCAACCTGCCGTATGTCGCCGCGTTGAAGCATGTGCCTGAGATGCAGTGACAGCAGTGGATGCCCGGCAAACCGCCGTGGCACCCTGGTACGCTGGTTCGTCCCGTAGGCATGGGAAATTCCCTTATGAGCAGGTTCTTCAAGAGCGCAGCGTTCCCGATCCTGATCGTGGTCGTGCTCGCCTTCTTCGCGCAGAAGCTGATCAGCCCGGGCCCGCAGACGGAGAAGCCGCAGTTCGGTGACTTCCAGCAGCAGCTCGCGAGCGGCCAGGTGTCCGAGGTCGACGTCAAGACCAAGGACAACACGATCGAGGTCACGAAGACCGACAAGAAGAAGTACGAGGTCGGCTACCCGGATCAGTACGCGTCGCAGCTGATCAACGATCTCAAGGCTGCGAAGAACGACTCGCCGTCACGTCTCAACAACTACGACGTGCAGGGCAAGAAGTCGAGCGCCTGGCTGGGGCTGCTGACGTACATCCTGCCGATCTTCATCTTCATCGCCTTCTGGATGTTCCTGATGAACCAGGTCCAGGGCGGCGGTTCGAAGGTGATGTCGTTCGGCAAGTCGCGCGCCAAGCGGATGTCGGTCGACTCGCCGAAGATCAGCTTCCGCGACGTCGCCGGCGTCGACGAGGCCGTCGAAGAACTGCACGAGATCAAGGAGTTCCTCGAGAACCCGAAGAAGTTCCAGGCGCTCGGCGCTCGGATCCCCAAGGGCGTGCTGCTCTACGGCCCGCCGGGCACCGGCAAGACGCTGCTCGCCCGTGCCGTCGCAGGCGAGGCGGGAGTGCCGTTCTTCTCGATCTCCGGCTCGGACTTCGTCGAGATGTTCGTCGGCGTCGGCGCCTCGCGCGTGCGTGACCTCTTCGAGCAGGCGAAGCAGAACTCTCCCTGCATCATCTTCATGGACGAGATCGACGCCGTCGGCCGCCATCGCGGCGCCGGCCTCGGCGGTGGCCATGACGAGCGTGAGCAGACGCTCAACCAGCTGCTCGTCGAGATGGACGGCTTCGAGATGAAGGACAACATCATCCTCATCGCCGCCACGAACCGGCCCGACATCCTCGACCCGGCGCTGCTGCGCCCCGGCCGCTTCGACCGTCAGATCGTCGTCGATCGCCCGGATCGCAAGGGCCGCGCCAAGATCCTCGAGGTCCACACGCGCGGCAAGCCGCTGGCGAAGGACATCGACGTCGACACGCTCGCGGGACAGACCCCGGGCTTCACCGGCGCCGACCTCTCGAACCTCGTCAACGAGGCGGCGCTGCTCGCCGCTCGGACGGGCAAGCGCGAGATCACGCAGGTCGAGCTCGAAGAGGGGATCATGCGCGTGATCGCCGGGCCCGAGAAGAAGACGCGGGTGATGAGCCAGAAGGAACGCCTGATCACGGCGTACCACGAGATGGGCCACGCGATCGTCGGCCATTACCTCGAGCACGCCGATCCGGTCCACAAGATCTCGATCATCAGCCGTGGCCAGGCGCTCGGCTACACGATCTCGCTGCCGCAGGAGGACAAGTTCCTGACCACGCGCGCGGAGCTGATCGACACGATGGCGATGACGCTCGGTGGCCGCGCCGCGGAGGAGCTGGTCTTCGAGGAGATCACCACGGGCGCCTCCAACGACATCGAGAAGGTCACGGCCACGGCGAAGGCGATGGTCATGCGCTACGGCATGTCCGACCGGCTCGGACCGCGCGTCTTCGGTCACGACCACGGCCAGCCCTTCCTCGGCCGCGAGTTCTCGTCCGAGCCCGACTACTCCGACGAGATCGCGCGCGAGATCGACGACGAGATCCGCCGCATCGTCGAGAACGCGCACCAGCGCGCGCGGACGATCCTCGAGGAGCGGCGCGAGTCGCTGAAGGTGATCAGCGAGCTGCTGCTCAAGCGCGAGACGATCGAGAAGGACCAGTTCGAGGCGCTGCTCCAGGGCAAGTCCGAGATCGAGGTCTTCGGCTCCGAGGAGCTCCCGCCGCCGCCTCCTCCGGAGCCGACGCCGGACCGCGTCGGTCGCGAGGCGCCGCGGCCGCTGCCGCGTCCCGGGTTGGCCGGGGCCGAGGCCCGCGGCCTCGAGCCTGAGAAGCCAGAGCTCGCGTAGCTCAGAGCGTCTCCTCGTCGATGGGCGAGGGCGCGCTCGCCTGCGGTCTTCCGCGGGTCAGAGTTGGTCCCATCGCCTGCTTCGCACGTGAGATAGTCGGCTGCACACGCGCGAAAGGAGCAGTCGTGAGCACGCTGCAGCCTGCTGAGAGGTTCGGCCGCCTTCTCCATCGTCCCGTTGCCACGGGCCCGGCGTTCTGGGGCCCCGGCGATCACTACACGTTCCTCGTCACCGGAGAGGAGACCGGCGGCGCCT
>DASRHW010000067.1:0-12409 GCA_035650375.1 Solirubrobacteraceae bacterium
TCGCAGCGGGTCGCCGAGAAGCTGGGGATGACGATCGGCGCGCAGATCCACAATCCCGTGCTCGGCCATGCCGTGGACGTCTGGGAGACCGGCTCGGAGTAGGCGGCGCGTTCGGGATCACAGCAACCTTCGCCCGCCGGCGCTCGTTAGAGCGACATGCGACTCGTGACTCGACTGCTCATCCCGCTCGTGATCCTCGCCCTGGCGATTCCCGCCGGCGCCCAGGCGGCCAAGGTCTGGCGCGCCTACGGCGTCTTCGACGGGCAGGCGGAGGTCGAAGGCGGGTCAGGCACGCACGCGGCGCGCCTGACGCAGATCCTGCTGCCGAGCACGTTCGCCGTGAAGCGGCGCGGCACCTACCTCGCCTTCGGGCCCGTCGGCACGTGCAGGAGCACCGGCTCGATCCGCGTCGTGCTCGTCGACTCCTCGGCGAGCACCGCCGAAGACGTCCTCGCCGAGCAGCTGCCGGACGGCACGAGCTACGGCTCCGGCACCAACGGCGACGCCGCGTGGGGGATCGTCAACAGCGGTGGCGGCAACCTGCGTGGCGCGTACGTCCGGCCGACGAAGTTCGACGACACCTGGGTCGTCATCCGCGCCGCGACGACTCCTCATCGCAGTTGCCATACCGGCGGATACCGCGAGTCCGTCGCCTTCCCGCTCGCCGGGGCCCTCGCCGCCGCGAAGGCCTCCGGCTACTGATGTCCGGGCGGCCGCAGCCAAGGGCAGGTTTCGGCCGGATCAGCACGAACGTTCCACACGAGACGGGAGCCACGAGGACAGGAGGAATCGATGCGCTACAGGAAACCAGCCGCGGAGCTACTGGGCACGGCCGTGCTCGTGTTCTTCGCCGTCGGGACAGCGACGCTCACCTTCGGATTCAAGCTCGCCGGTGCCAGCACGATCGCGGGCGTGACCGCGACCGGGCTCGCCTTCGGCCTCGTCCTACTCGCCCTGATCTACGCCATCGGCCCGATCTCGGGCTGCCACGTCAACCCGGCCGTCACGCTCGGCTTCGTCGCGTCGAAGCGGATGAGCCTTGCGGAGGCGGTCGAGTACTGGATCGCCCAGTTCATCGGCGGCGCCGTCGGCGCGCTCGCGCTGTGGGCCGTCTTCAGCGGCTCGCCGCTGTATGACCGCAAGACGACCGGTCTCGGAACCAACGGCTGGGGATCGCACTCGATCATCGGCATCAACGGCGGCGGTGCGTTCGCCGCCGAGGTGATCCTCACGTTCCTGTTCGTCCTCGTCGTGCTCGCGGCCACCAGCCACGCCGCGTCGGCGGGCTTCGCCGGCCTCGCGATCGGTATGGCCCTGACCACGGTGCACCTGATCGGAATCCCGCTCACGGGCACGTCCGTCAACCCCGCGCGGAGCCTTGGCCCGGCGCTGATCGTTGGCGGTGACGCGCTGAGCCAGGTCTGGCTCTTCATCGTCGCGCCGCTCGTCGGCGGTGCCATCGCCGCGCTCGTCTGGCTGACGCTGATCGCCGAGACCCCCGACGCGAGCGCCGCCGGCCAGGTCGAACCCACGGACCTCGCGGAGGCGACGGGCTGAAGGACGCCGTCGGGGCCGCCCGGGGCGGCTAGAATGCCGGGGCCAAGGGGCTGTAGCTCAGCTGGGAGAGCGTCTGGCTGGCAGCCAGAAGGTCAGGGGTTCGAGCCCCCTCAGCTCCACTGAATGTCGTGATCGATGGCGCGCCGGTCGGCGCATCGGGCAGTAGCCTGCGGCCCCGGATGGCCGAGCATCGATATGACCCGAAGCGGATCGAGCCTCGCTGGCAGCAGGTCTGGGCCGACGAGCACACGTGGGAGGTCGCGAACGATCCCGGCGCGGACGGCCGCGACAGCGCCTACGTGCTCGAGATGCTGCCGTACCCGAGTGGCGAGCCGCACATCGGCCATCTCAAGGTCTACTCGGTCGGCGACGCCGTCGCGCACTTCCAGCGCCGCAGCGGCCGCCGCGTCCTGCACCCGATGGGTTACGACGCGTTCGGGCTGCCCGCCGAGAACCACGCGATCCAGACCGGGCGACATCCGCGCGAGTCGACGAACGCCGCGATCGAGTCGTTTCAGCGCCAGTTCCGCGAGTGGGGGATCTCGATCGACTGGACGCGCGAGTTCGCGACCTGCGAGCCCGAGTACTACCGCTGGACGCAGTGGATCTTCCTCCAGCTCTACGAGGCCGGCCTTGCGTACAAGCACGAGGCCGCGGTCAACTGGGACCCCGTCGAGGAGACGGTGCTCGCCAACGAGCAGGTCGTCGACGGCCGCGGCGAGCGCTCCGGCGCGCTGGTCGAGATCCGCCAGCTCGAGCAGTGGTTCTTCCGCATCACCGACTACGCCGACCGTCTGCTCGACGACCTCGGCGGGATCGACTGGCCCGAGCACGTCAAGACGATGCAGCGCAACTGGATCGGCCGCTCCGAGGGCGCCGAGGTCACGTTCCGCTGCGAGGCCCTCGACGTCGATTACCAGGTCTTCACGACGCGGCCCGACACGCTGTTCGGCGCGACGTTCTTCGTCATGGCACCGGAGCATCCCGACGTGCTCAAGCTGGCGGCCGGGACCGAGCACGAAGCGGAGGCGCGCGCGTACGTCAACCGCGCCCTGACCGAGTCGCTCGAGGAGCGCGGCGACGTCGACAAGCCGAAGACGGGCGTCGCGCTGGGCCAGACCGTGACCAACCCGGTCAACGGCGAGGAGCTGCCGATCTACGTCGCCGACTACGTGCTGATGGAGTACGGCACGGGCGCGATCATGGCCGTGCCGGCGCACGACGAGCGCGACTTCGACTTCGCCCAGGTGTACGGGCTGCCGGTGCGAAGGGTGATCGACGGCGGCGACGAGCTGCCCTACACCGGCGACGGGCCGCTCGTCAACTCGCATCCGGACTTCGACGGCCTCGGCAACCGTGAGGCGCTGCAGCGGATCCTCGAATGGCTCGATCGCGAGGGCAAGGGGCACCCGTCGGTCAACTACCGCCTACGCGACTGGCTGCTGTCGCGCCAGCGCTACTGGGGCTGCCCGATCCCGATCGTCTACTGCGACGCGTGCGGCACGGTGCCGGTCCCGGCCGAGCAGCTGCCAGTCGTGCTGCCGGACATCGAGGACTACGCCCCGAAGGGCAGGTCGCCGCTGGCGGCGGCCGAGGACTGGGTCGCGACGACCTGTCCGAACTGCGACGGCCCGGCCCGCCGCGAGACCGACACGATGGACACCTTCGTCGACTCGTCCTGGTACTTCCTGCGCTACTGCGACGCGCACAACGACGAGGCGGCATGGGACCCGGCGGCGCTCGCCGAGTGGATGCCGGTCGACCAGTACATCGGTGGTGTCGAGCACGCGATCCTGCACTTGCTCTACGCGCGCTTCTTCATCAAGGCGCTGGCCGATCTCGGCCACTTGCCCGACGGAGTTCAGGAGCCGTTCGCGCGCCTCTTCACGCAGGGCATGATCACCAAAGACGGCGCGAAGATGTCGAAGTCCAAGGGCAACGTCGTGCCGCCGCGCGAGATCGTCGACCGCTACGGCGCCGACACCGCCCGCTGCTACATCCTCTTCATCGGCCCGCCGGACCAGGACGCCGACTGGTCCGACAGCGGTGCCGAGGGGATGTTCCGCTTCCTCTCACGCCTCTGGCGCGCCGCCGCCGAGGCCGCCGAGGAGCTGCCGGACCATCCGATCCCCGACGCTCCGAACGCCGACTCGCTGCGCGTGCTGCGCAAGGCCCACTGGGCGATTGAGCGTGTCACAGCGGCGATGTCAGGGCGCTTCGCCTTCAACACCGCGATCGCCGCCGTCCAGGAGCTCTACAACGAGGTTTCCTCCGGGCGTCGCGGCGACGCAGAGCCCGGCGCCGTACGGTTCGCGCTGGCGACGGCCGGCTCGCTCCTGTTCCCCTTCGCGCCGCACGTCTCGGCCGATGTCTTCGAGCTGCTGACCGGCACCCGCGTCTGGGAGGAGCCGTGGCCCGCGGCCGACCCGGCCTACCTCGAGGGCGACACGTTCGAGCTCGTCTGCCAGGTCAACGGCAAGGTCCGCGATCGCGTCCAGGCACCGAGCGACGCCGATCGCGACACGCTGCTGGCCCTCGCTCGCGAGCAGCCCAACGTCCGCGCCCACCTCGACGGCCACGAGCTCGTCAAGGAGATCGTGGTTCCGGGCAAGCTCGTCAACCTCGTCGTTCGCTGAGCCGGCGGCCGCGCACGCGGCGTGAAGGATGTTCTTATGCCTTTCTTGATCGCGCGCGATTGGCTATGCGCATGAACGCAGGCACGAAGCGCAAGATCGCCCTCGGTGCAATCGTCGCGACGGCCGCCGGCGGTGGCGCCGCGTGGGCCTCGGCGTCCTCGAAGAGCGACTTCCGGAGCGAGTACCTCAACGACGTCGCCAAGCGTCTCGACGTGACGCCGGAGAAGCTCACGAGCGCGCTCAAGGGCGCGTATCTCGAGCAGCTCGACGACGCCGTCAAGAGCGGTCGCCTGACGCAGAAGCAGGCGGACGCGCTGAAGCAGCGCGCGGAGAACGGAGACGTTCCGCTCGGAGCGGGCCCGGGCTTCGGGCACCGCCTCGGTCCGGGCAAGGGCTTCGGCCATCGTCACGGTGGCGGGCCGTTCGGCTCGACGATCAGCGCGGCCGCGACCTATCTCGGGCTGAGCGAGACGGAACTGCAGACGAAGCTGCGGTCGGGCACGTCGCTCGCCGACGTCGCGAAGGAGAAGGGCAAGTCCGAGGACGACCTCGTCGACGCGATCGTCGCCGCCGAGACCAAGCAGCTCGATCAGGCCGTCACCGACAAACGGATCACGAGCGAGCAGCGCGACGCGATCGCGAAGAACTTGCCGGCGCGCATCAAGGCGCTGGTCGAGGGAGGCCCGCTGGCCGGCGGGCCGCGTGGTGGACCGTGGGGCGGCAAGTCGTCCAGCGGCAACAGCCGCCCCGTCCCGGCGCCCGGCGCCGGCGCCGTCCTGTAGCGGCGCCGGCACACGTGGCGCCGGGCGGTTCCTGCGCAGCTGCGTAGCGCGAGGAGAGCATTCGGTTGCGGCGCCGCGCCTACGGTCGGGGCGTGCCCCGTGTGGAACGTTCGCAGCTGCTGATCTACCTCGCGCTGGGGCTGGTCGTGCTCGCGATCGGCGGCCGCTGGCTGGTTTCGGCCGGTGGCACCGGCCGTGGCACAGACGCCGCGCCCTCCGCCGGCTCGTCGACGGCGCAGAAGGATGTCGTCGTCTCCTCGCCGGCACGCGAGACCGTCGTTCACGTCGCGGGGGCGGTGCGGCACCCGGGCGTCTATCGCCTGCGGCGCGGCGATCGTGTCGAGGACGCCGTTCGACGTGCCGGCGGCGTCACCGCACGTGGTGACGCCAACGCCGTCAACCTCGCGGCTCCGGTCCAGGACGGCGTCCAGGTCGTCGTTCCGGCGCGTGCCGCGCAGACGGCCTCCGCCGCTCCCGCGCCGGCCGCCGCGGGAGTGGGCACCGCGTCGGCACCGACGGCGGCGGTCGATCTCAACTCCGCCACAGCCGAGCAGCTCGACACGCTCGACGGTGTCGGCCCGGCGACGGCGGCGAAGATCCTCGACTACCGGCGCCAGCACGGTGGCTTTCGCAGCGTCGACGATCTCGGTCAGATCGCGGGCATCGGGCCGAAGAAGCTTGCCGCTCTCCGCGGCAAGGTCCGCGCCTGAGCGGCCGCCACGGTGCCGGTCGCGGCAGCTGACCTGCTGGCCGAGGCATGGCGCCGCCCACGGTACGTCGTCCTCGCGGCGCTGGTCGCGGGGCTCGTCGCCGGCCCGCGGCTATCGGCCGTCGCGATCGCTCTCGCCGGCGCGGCCGCGACCGTGCTCGCGATCGTGTGGGTGCCGCGCGGGTCGCGGGCGCTGCTGATCGGGGCGGCGATAGGGCTGGTCGCCGGTGCGGTCGTCGCCGACGTTCGCGTCCGCGCACTGGACCGGACCGCGCTCGGCCCGTGGCTCGGACACGCCGCCGAGCTGCGCGTCATCGCGCTCGAGCTGCCGCGTGAGCGGTCGTTCGGGCGGCAAGCGGTGCTTGCCCTCGTCCGCACCGGCCCAGGGGTCGGGGAGCGCGTGCTGGTCCGCGCGCCGCGGCTCGCGCCGGGGGTGGGCCGCGAGCTGCGCCTGCGCGGCGGCTTTCGTGCTCTACCGCCGTATGAGAGCGCGGCCCGCCGGCGTGGGGCGCACGCCCTGTTCGACGCCGACAGCGTCGTCGTCACCGGCGCGCGCCGCGGCGGCGTCGCCGGCATGCTCGACCGGGTCCGCGACCGTGGCGACCGTGCGCTCGCGAGCGGGTTGCCGCCGTCGCTGGGGGCGCTCGCGCGCGGGATGGTGCTGGGCGAGGGCTCGGCGTTGCCGAGTGATGTCGCGGACGACTTCCAGGCTGCCGGCCTGACCCACATCGTCGCCGCCAGCGGTGCGAACATCGCGCTGCTGGCGGCGCTCGTGCTGGCGATCGCCGCCGCGGCAGGCGTGCCGTTGCGGATGCGACAGTGGGGGACACTGGCGGCGATCGCCGCCTACGTGCCGCTCGCGGGTGGCGGACCGTCGATTCAGCGCGCGGGGGTGATGGGAGCGGCGACGGTCGTCGCGACGATGGCGTCGACGCGCGCGTCGCGCTGGTATGCGCTGCTGCTGGCCGCGGCAGTGACGCTGGTCGCGAACCCGCACGCGGTCGAGGATCCCGGCTGGCAGCTGAGCTTCGCCGCCGTCGTGGCGCTGATCACGCTCGCCGCTCCGTTGCGTCGCACCCTGCTGCGATGGTTGCCGGCACTGGCCGCGGAGCTTGCGGCGGTGACGCTCGCGGCGTCGATCGGGACCGCCCCGCTGATCGCCGTGCAGTTCGATCGCGTCTCGCTCGTGTCGCTGCCGGTCAACGTCGCGGCGGCGCCGATCGTGCCGCTGGTGATGTGGCTCGGCACGGGCGTCGCGCTGATCGGCCAGATCGTTCCGGCGGCGGCGACGCCGTTCACGGCCCTGCTCGCGTGGCCGCTCGCCTTCCTCGTCGCGATCGCGGACGCCGGCGCCTCGCTGCCGTACGCGCAGGTGCCGGCGCCGGCGCCGGTGATCGTTGGCGCCGCGAGCGCGGCGTTCGTCTTGATGGTCGTCGCGCTGCGACGAGGTGGTCGGCGCGTCGCGCCCTGGCTCGTCGCCGTCGCCGTGGTCGGCGCCGTCGGCCTCCGTGTCACGTTGCGCGAGCGGGTTCCCGAGCCACCGGCCGGCCTGGTCGTGTCGGCGCTCGATGTCGGCCAAGGCGACGCGACGCTGATCCAGCATGGCGCCACCGCGATCCTCGTCGACACCGGCCCGCCCGACGGACAGGTCGTGCGCCGGCTGCGCGAAGCCGGCGTGCGCGGGCTTGACTTCCTCGTGGTCACGCACGCCGAGACCGACCACGAGGGCGGGGCGGCCGACGTGCTGAAGGCGCTGCCGGTGGCGCTCGTCCTCGACGGCCGCGACGGCGTTCGCTCTCCCGACGGCGATCGCTTCGCGGACGCAGCCCGCCGGCGCGGCGTGCGGCTGGTCGCCGCCGCCTCCGGCCAGCGCCTGCGAGCGGGGCCACTGACGCTCGACGTGCTCTCGCCGCGTGCCGAGCCGGCCGCGGCGCACGCGGGGGAGGACCCGAACCGGCGTGCGATCGTCGCCGAACTCCACGACGGCGGCTTCTCGATGCTGCTGACGGCTGACGCCGAGTCCGAGGTCCTGTCGACGCTGCCGCTCGAGCCCGTCGACGTGCTCAAGGTGTCGCATCACGGCAGCGCCGACGACGGGCTTCCCGGGCTGCTCGCGCGGCTCCGGCCGGCCGTCGCCGTGATCGAGGTCGGTCGCGACAACCGCTACGGCCACCCGGCGCCGACGACGCTCGGCGCGCTGCGAACAGTCCCGCGCGTGCTGCGCACCGACCGCGACGGCACGGTGCGGCTGCACGTCGGACCGACCGGGATCCATGTCGAGACCGGCCGCTAGCGAACCGCTCACGGTCCGGGCGACGTCGAGTGCGGGACGTAGACTCGCGCCCGTGGCGATCTTCAAAGCGGCCTACCTCGTCCACGGCGACGATCACGGCCGGATCGGCGAGCGCCGTGCGCGGCTGCGGGTCGTCGCCGAGGCCGAAAGCGGCGCCAGCGGCGTTGAGATCTTCGAAGGCGACGGCGCGACGCCCGAGGCGGTCGCCGGCGCGCTGCAGGCGATGACGTTCGCGATCGGGCGGCGCTTCCTGATCGTCGACGGCGTCGAGCGCTGGAAGGACGCCGACGTCGGACAGCTGGTTGCTCCGGCTCTGGCGTCGATCGCGCCCGAGACGACGATCGCCTTCTTTGCCCGGGAGGACGGCCGCGTCACGGCGCCGAAGAAGCTGCACGAGGCCGTCCTGGCGGCAGGCGGAGACGTCGCGGCGGAGACGACCCTGAAGGCGCAGGACCTGCCGCGCTGGCTCGTCGCCGAGGCGCGGCGACTCGGCGTAGAGCTCGACGGCGCGGCGGCTCGGGCACTCGTGGGTCACGTCGGCGAACGCCAGCAGCGGCTGCTGCGCGAGCTCGAGAAGCTGGCACTCGAGCTCGGCCCGCAGGCGCGGATCGGCGTCGAGGAGGTCGACGCAGTCGCCGCCGAGTCGGCCGAGCATCAGGTCTGGGGCTTCGTCGACGCGATCGTCGGCCGTGACGGGCCGATCGCCGTCCGCCGCTTCGTCGAGCTACGGGCTCAGGGCGAGTCGCTGCAGCGGTTGATCCCGCTGATCGCGCGAAGGATGCGCGAGCTGCTCGGCTTCGCCGCCCGCCTCGAGGCCGGCGAGACGCCGGCACAGATCAAGGGCTCAACCAAGGGCAGCCCGTGGGCGATCGACCGGCGCCTGAAGGAGGCCCGCAACGTCGACCCGGCGAGCCTGCGAGCGGGATTGATCGTGCTCTCGGACCTGGAGCTGGCAACCCGTGGCGGCAACGAGCTCGACGACGACACCAACGCGCTGCGCGCGTTGCACGCGATCACCGCGTAGCGCGGGAGGACGAAACTAGGAGTTGTCGGCGGACTGACGCACGCGCGCAGCCCTCGACTTCTTGCGAGCACCGGTGTTGCGGTGCAGCGCGCCGCGCTTGACGGCCTTGTCGATCGTCTTCACGAGCGTGAGGTGCTCGGCGTCGGCGGCATCGCTGTCGCCGGACCCGACCGCTGCCTCGAGGCGACGGAAGTAGGTCTTGATCGCCGACGTGTAGCGGCGGTTTTCAAGCCGCTCGCGCTCGGAGCGAAGGATGCGCTTCTTCTGGGATGCAATGTTGGCCATCAGCGGGCGTCAGTGTAGCGGCCGATCCGAGCGCCGCAGGCGTCCGTAGTCTCCGCTGCCGGTGTCGGGCGAAGATCTCAACCAGAGCGCGATCGAGGACACCGGCGCCTACACGGTGCCAGCCGGCCGCGGCGTCGCGCGCAACACGCTGATCTTCTCGATCGCGACCGGCCTGTCGCGGATCGCCGGGTTGGTGCGGGAGATCGTGGCCTCGAGCTACTTCGGGACGAGCGGCCCGTTCTCTGCCTTCACGATCGCGTTCCAAGTTCCGAACTTGATTCGCAGCCTGTTCGCCGACTCGGCGCTGACCGCCGCGTTCGTCCCCGTGTTCACGGAGATGATCGAGACCGGCCGCCGGCGTGAGGCGTTCCGTCTCGCGTCGACGATGTTCTCCCTGATCGTCGCGGTGCTCGGCACGGTGACGGTGTTGTTCATCGCGCTCGCCGGGTTCGTGATGCCGATCTTCACGCCCGCGAGCCCCGCGAGCCTCGACGACCTCGTGACGGGCCTCAGCCAGGTGCTGTTCCCGATCGTCCTGCTGCTGGGGCTGAACGGCCTTCTGGTCGGGATTCTCAATGCGTACGACCGCTTCGGCGTTGCGGCGATCTCGCCGCTCGTCTGGAACGTCGTGATCGTGCTCTTCCTCGTCTTCGGGCACCACACGTTCGACAGCGAGAACGCGCAGCTCTACTGCTACGCCGTCGGGATCGTCGCCGGCACGGCGGTGCAGCTGGCGATGGCGTTCCCCGTCCTGCGGTCGATCGGCTTCCGGCTCGAACTGTCGCTCGCGTGGGGTGATCCGCGCGTCAAGCAGATCCTGCGCCTGATGTTCCCGGTCTGTCTCGGGCTCGGGATCATCAACTTCGACCTCGTCCTCAACTCGACGATCGGCGTCCTGGTCTCCGAGCAGGTGCCGCGGGCCATCGACGCGGCGTTCCGCATCTACATGCTGCCGCAGGGGATCTTCAGCGTCGCCGTCGCGACCGTCCTGTTCCCGGCGCTGAGCCGGTTCGCGGCGCGCGACGACCTCGCGGGGCTTCGTGGCCTGCTCGGCCAGGGAATGCGCCTGATCTGCCTGCTGCTGATCCCGGCGGCCGCCGTGACGCTCGTCCTCGCGACGCCGATCACGCGCCTCCTCTACCAGCACGGGGCGTTCGGCGCCGGCTCGACCGACCTCGTCTCCGAGGCGCTGTTCTGGTTCTCGTTCAGCCTCCCGTTCAGTGGCATCAACCTGCTGTTGACGCGGACGTTCTTCAGCCTCCAGCAGCCGTGGCAGCCGACGAAGTTCGCGCTCGGCAGCCTCGCGGTCAACCTCGTCGTCAGCCTCGCGTTGTACAAGCCGTTTGGCATCGCCGGGCCGATCATCGGCACCGCGACCGCGAGCGCGGCGATGGCGGCGCTTCAGTGGCGAGGGGTCCGCGACAAGCTCGGCGGCATCGAGGGGCGCGAGACGCTGATCGCCGCCTTCGCGATGCTCGTCGCCGCGGGAGCGCTCGGTGCCGTCAGCTACGTCGTCTGGGCGGTCATCGACGACGTCCTCGGGCGCTCGCTGATCGCACAGCTGCTGTCGGTGGGCATCGGCATCGCCGCCGGCGCGGCGGTCTACGCACGCGCGGTGCTGTGGCTCGGGATCCCCGAGGCGCGCACGACCTGGCAGATGCTGCAGCGCCGCGTTCCGGCACTGAGGTCGCTGTGAGCGACGCGCGCGATCTGCGGGTCGCGTTCATCGGCGACTCGTTCGTCGCCGGCACCGGCGACCCGGAGGCGCGCGGCTGGGTCGGGCGCGTCGCGTCGGCCGCCGACGCCGCGGGAATCCCACTGAGCGCCTACAACCTCGGCGTCCGCCGCGAGACGTCGGCCGACATGCTGCGCCGGTGGCAGGCCGAGGCGATCGTGCGCCTGCCGAGCACCAGTGACGGCCGCGTGGTGTTCTCGCTCGGCGCCAACGACGCCACGTTCGAGAACGGCCGCGCACGGGTCGAGCCCGAGGCGTCGGCGGCGAACCTCGATCGCATGCTCGCCGGCGCCGCGGCGCTCGGCCTGCCCGCGTTCGTCGTCGGCACGGTGCCGGCGGGCGACGCGGCGCATCGCGAGCGGATCGATGCCCTGTCGATGCGGCTCGAGGCCGTCGCCGTCGCGCGCGCGGTGCCGTACGTCGACGTGCGCGAGGCGATCGTCGCCTCCGACGTCTGGCGCCGGGAGGTCCGCAAGAGCGACGGCATCCATCCCAGGGCGGGCGGCTACGAGCTGCTCGCATCGGTGATCGCCGGGCCGCTGCTGCGCTGGCTCGCCGCCGAGCCCCGCTGACGGCCGATCGGGTGGGCGGGGCCGCGAATCGCGGCGGTTCGAACACCTACCCTGCGACTCGCTCCATGGCCGCTCAGGATCTCATCCGCAACTTCTCGATCATCGCCCACATCGACCATGGGAAGTCGACGCTGGCCGACCGCATCCTCGAGATGACGCACACCGTCGACGCGCGCCAGATGCGTGAGCAGGTGCTCGACTCGATGGACCTCGAGCGAGAGCGCGGGATCACGATCAAGGCGCAGGCCGTGCGTGTCTACTACGAGGCGCGCGACGGCTGCACCTACCAGCTGCATCTGATCGACACCCCCGGCCACGTCGATTTCACCTACGAAGTCAGCCGCTCGCTGGCGGCGTGCGAGGGGGCGCTGCTGGTCGTCGACGCCTCTCAGGGCGTCGAGGCGCAGACGCTCGCCAACGCCTACCTGGCGATCGACGCCGGGCTGGAGCTGATCCCGTGCCTGAACAAGCTCGACCTCCCCGGCGCTGAGCCCGAGCGCGTCGGCGAGGAGGTCGCCGAGCTGCTCGGCGAGCCGGCCGAGGGCATCCTGCGGATCTCGGGCAAGACGGGCGAGGGCGTCGCCGACGTGCTCGAGCAGCTCGTCGCGCGCGTGCCGTCGCCGGGAGGCGACCGTGACGCGCCGCCGCGGGCGCTGATCTTCGACTCCGAGTTCGACCAGTACCGCGGCGTCATCGCCTACATCCGCGTCGTCGACGGCGTCTTCCGCAAGGGCGACGCGATCCGCGCGCTGGCGGCTGAGATCTCCGCCGACATCGACGACATCGGCTTCTTCGGCCCTCAGATGACGCCGGTGA
>DASRHW010000068.1:0-11452 GCA_035650375.1 Solirubrobacteraceae bacterium
GCGAGCGGGACCGAGCTGCCGCGCACCTCGAGCGCCGGTCGTCCAGCGAGCGACAGCGTCTCGCCGAGCGAGACGGCCTCCTCGACCGACGACAGCGGAATCCCGTAGACGGTCCCGGCTCGCTCGACCAGCAGCACGTCGATCAGCGCCAGGGCGAGCGGGACGCGGAGCACGACCTCGGTTCCGACGCCCGGCTCGCTGAGAACGTCGAGGCTGCCGCCGAACGCCTCGACCCGCTCTTTGACCGCGTCGAGCCCGACTCCCCGTCCGGAGATGCCGTCGACCTCGCCGGCCGTCGAATAGCCGGGCTGCGTGAGCACGTCGGCGAGCGAGCCGGCGCGGCGCGCCTCGGCGAGCGTCGCGTGCGAGACGCCGCGGCCGTCGTCGCTGACAGTGACCTCGACGATGCCGCCACGCTGCTCGGCGCGCAGCTCGAGACGGCCACGAGCGGCCTTACCGACGCGCTCGCGCTCCTCCGGCGACTCGATCCCATGCGCGACCGAGTTGCGCAGCAGATGCACGAGCAGCTCGGGCAAGGCCTCGAGGATCGCGCGGTCGAGCTCCGTTTCGGCTCCGTCGATGTGAAGCTCGACGTCCTTGCCGGTCTCGACGGCAAGGTCCCGTACGGCACGCGGCAGAGGGGCGACGATCGACGACAGCGGCAGCGTCCGCATGCCGATCGCGGCGTCCTTGAGCTGGTTCAGCAGTTGCTCGCCGACGTCGAGCTCGTCGGACACCAGCCGATGCGCTTGGTCGCCGGGCTGCTCCCCCAGCTCGTACTCGAGACGCTGGCGGTGCAGCACCGTCTCTCCGACGAGATCGAGCAGCGTGTCGATCTTCTCTGCCGGGACGCGGATCGAGCGTTCGGGAGCCGGCGACGAGGGCGCGGGAGCCACGGCGTTCGGCGCCTCGGGCGCCACGGCGTTCGGCGCCTCGGGCGCCTCGGCCGCGACCCCAACCGGAGCGTCTACGACCGTGCCCGCCGCGCGCGCCGCGCCGAGCTCTGCGACGAGCTCCGCCGTCGGCTCGCCGTCGCCGCTCACATGGCGTCGCAGCGCGTCGGCCGAGCGCAACAGCGGATCGACGAGCTCAGCAGCCAGGGCGCCCTCGGCGCGAGCGTCGGCGAGCACGTCCTCCATGACATGGGCGAGCTGACGGATCTCGTCGAGCCCAACCATGCCGGCAGCGCCCTTGATCGTGTGGATGTCGCGAAACAGCCCATCGACGGCTTCGGGGCCGCCGGCGCCGGACTCGATGGCCAGCAGTGCCTCGACGATCCGGTCGAGCCGGCCGTTGGCCTCGTCGCGGAAGATCTCGAGGAACTCAGCCTCAGGCTCGGTCATACCGCCTCCCGCTGCAACGAATCGAACAGGCGCGTGACGTCGATGATCCCGATCAGGTGCCCGTCCTCCAGCACCGCGCCACTGAGCAACTCCGCGTCCGTCTGCTCGAGGTTCTCCCCGAGCGCGGCGATGTCGACGACCTCGTCGACGGCGAGGCCGGCGGCGCAGCCCTCATGCTCGGCGACAACGACCCGTGGCGACGACGCGTCGGCGGCGATCCCGAGCACGCGCGCGAGGTCGAAGACCGGAAGTACCTGACCGTGCTGATTGCGGACCCCGAGCAGCGCGCCACCGGTGCCCGGAACGGTGCTCAGCACGCCGAGCTCGGCCACCTGCTCGACGCAGGCGATCGGCATCGCGTAGTGCTCGCCGCCGACTCGCAGCCGTAGGTGGATATCGCTCATCGCGTTGCCGGCTCGAAGGACCCCTCGGCATCGGGAGCGTGGCTGCCGTTGCCGTTGCCGTTCCGCGCGCCACCGACCCGCTCGAGCTCGGCGACGAGGTCGTCGAGCTGTTGTGAGGCGGCCGCGCGCTGCGTCTGCTGTGTGGCGACCTGCTCGGCCGCGGACCGGATCTGCACGATCGCCGCGGCGACCTGGTCGGCGGCCGACTTCTGCTGCTGGGTCGCGAGGATCGACTCCTCGAGCATCGTCGCGGTCGACGCCATCAGCTCGCCGACCTCGCGCGCCTGGCGCGTGCCCTGCTCGGTCGCCATGATCGTCGCGTTGGTCTCGTCTTGGACCCCGGCGATGATGTCGCGAATCGACTCCGTCGACGCGATCGAGCGCTCCGCCAGCTTGCGGACCTCGGCGGCGACGACCGCGAATCCCCGCCCGGCGTCGCCGGCGCGCGCGGCCTCGATCGCGGCGTTGAGCGCGAGCAGGTTGGTCTGCTCGGCAATGTCGTTGATCAGCTCGAGGATCTCGCCGATCCGCTGACTGCGCTCGCCGAGCGACAGCGAGCGTTCGGCGATCGTCTCGACCTTCTCCTGCATGTCGCGCATCGTGTCGCCGGTCTGCTCTGCGACGTCGGAGACGGCGCGCGCGTTGTCCGCGATCGACCGTGCCGTGGCGGCCAGCTCTTCGATCGTCGCCGAGGTCTCGGCGATCGCGGCCGACTGCTCGGCCGTCGTCGCCTCTGCCTCCTGGGCGGAGGCGTGCAGCTCCTGCGCGACTCCCCGCAGCGTCGACAGGCCACGACGGCGGTGTTCGGCGCCGATCGCGATCGTCTGCTCGCGCTCGGCGAGGCGAACAGCGAGCCTGCCGCCGAAGAACGTCCGTATCGCGATCGCGACAGTGACGAAGAGGATCGAAAGGATGGCGACGATCACCGCGTCGTCCTTGGCGCTGCCGGCCGCGCGCTGGTCGCGGGCGGCGGCGGCCGCGAGGTTCTGCTGCAACTCAGTGAGCGGCCGCGTGACCGTGGGCTCGAGCTGCTGGAGCCGCGCAAGCGCTGCGGCGGGCTGCTGCTCGCGCGACTCGAACGCGGAGACGACGGCGTCGTTGGACGCCGTCACCTGATCGAGCAGCGTCACCAGCTGCCCGTCGCCCGTGCTCGTTGCGAGGTTCTCGACGAGCCTGCGCATCTCGCCGTGCGCTTGCGAGACCTCGTTCAGCGGCGCCGGCTTCGACGTCAGAAGGAACTCGTTCATCGCCTCGCGCTGGCGCCAGAACGCGCTGTCCGCCTGCTCGACGCTGACCTGCCGTGTCGCGGACGCCTCCGCACGAGAGGAGGCGTCGAGCGCGCGGTCGTAGCCCCATGCGGTGGCCAAGATCCCGATGACGGCGACGGCGACAATCATGGCGCCCAGGTACACAACCTTCACGATCGTCTTCCGGCGCTTGGCTCGTGACATCGCTCCACCTCTCCAGACGGAAACGCCGACATAGCCGCGACATCTCCGCACATGTGTCTGTGTGCTGTGTCATCGGCATCGGCCCCGTCGCCCTTGACTGCTGCAGCAATGGCGCCCCGAATGATCAAGCCGGTGTCATCGCCTGCCGATATCACGAGCAAGCGTGATGAACGATCAAGACCCCAGGTCCCTGGTGCTCGTCGCCGACGACGACGGCGTGACGCGCGCGATCGTCAGTTCCTGGCTGGTGCGCGCGGGCTACGAGGTGCTCGCGGCCTCCGACGGCGAGGAGGCGTTGCAACTGGCTCGCGAGCGCGAGCCCGATCTGCTGCTCGTCGACGTGACGATGCCCGGCCGCGACGGCTACGAGGTCTGCCGCGAGATCCAGGAGCGGAGCGCGACGCCGCCGCCGGTCATCTTCCTGACGGCCCATAGCCAGACGGACGCGCGCGTCGCCGGGCTCGACGCCGGAGCCGTCGACTACATCGTCAAGCCGTTCGCGAACGAGGAGCTCGTCGCGCGCGTGCGGGCAGCGCTGCGGACGAAGGCGGTTCGCGACGGGCTCGCCGAGCGCGCGGCACGCGACGGCCTGACCGGGCTGTTCAACCGCCGCGAGCTCGATGCCCGCGCCGACGAGGCCGCTGCGCTGGCGATGCGACACGGGCGCGCGCTGTCGTGCCTGCTGCTCGACATCGACCACTTCAAGAGCATCAACGACACGCACGGGCACGCCGCCGGCGACACGGTGCTGCGCGAGGTCGCGGAGCGGATCCGAGGCTCGGTGCGCATCTCCGACATCGTCGGACGCTATGGCGGCGAGGAGTTCGTCGTTCTGCTGCCGGAGACGGCCAGCGACCAAGGCGTCACGGCCGCGAACAAGCTGCGCGAGGTCCTGGCGGCCAGCCCGATCGACGTCGAGACGGCAAGCATCCCGGTGCGAGCGAGCATCGGCGTCGCGACGTGGGACGACACGATGCGGACGGCGGCCGACCTCTACGCGGCCGCTGACGGCGCGCTCTACCGCGCCAAGGAGCTCGGACGCGATCGGACCGAGTTGCACGACCCGCTCGCCGCCCGCGGATAGCTCCGTGCGCGCTGGTTGCGCGCCTGACCACACCCACCGGGACCCGAGAGCCGCGTCCTAGCGAGGCCGCTGCGGGTGGATCGTCTCGCCGGCCTCGAGCATCGCGACGAACTGCGCGAGCCGGCGCGCCCGCGTCTCAGGGCGCTTCGCGTCCTGGAGCCGATAGAGGATCGCGTAGCGGTTCTGGCTGCTGAGCTCGGTGAAGAACGTGGCCGCGTCCGGGCGAGCGTCGAGCTCGGCCTGGAGGTCGGCCGGGACCGCGATCGATCGCTGGCCCTCGTACGCGGCCTGCCAACGCCCGTCGGCCTTAGCACGGGCGACCTCGGCATCGCCTGCGGGCCGCACGCGCCCTTCGGCCGCGAGCCGCTCGATCGTGTCGCGATTGATCCGCGACCAGCGGCTGCGGGCGCGGCGTGGCGTGAAGCGCTGGCGAAACCACCGCTCGTCGAGCGCTTCGCGGCGACCGTCGATCCAGCCGAAGCAGAGCGCGACCTCGAGAACCTCCGGATAGCGGACGCTGTCGATCCCGGTCGCCTTCTTGGCGATCTCGACCCAGACCCCCGGCGACGCGGCGTGGTGCTCGTCGAGCCACTGCTCCCAAGCGGCCGCCGACGCGAAGCGGAGCCGTTCCAGGCCGTCGTCGGTGGCCACGCGTCGAGCTTAGCCCGGACATCGCCGCCACTCGGTTGCGGAGACTGCTTGAGCACTCGATACTTGCCCACATGAGGCAGTCGCGGACGTGCGACCACGGAGCAGTGATCGGTGTCGCCGAGCTGCTCGCCCCGGCACCGCACGGGGCTGTCGCGTCCACCCCCCAGGGTCCTCTCGGCCTTGTTGACGGCACACGGGGGTCGTTCGATCGTGCCACCCTGGAGCCGGTCGGCCTCGCCACCGGCAAGACCCCCGGCACTTACTCGACCTTGCGGTACCCGGTCAGGGTCCTCTGACATGACATCCACGCTGCTGATAGCAGGCGTGCTGTTCGCCGTTCCTGTGACGGCCTCGTCGGCGCAGACGCCTCCTCCGGTCGTTGGCTGCGCGTTGCGCACCGGGAGCGTCACGCCGTTTGAGCAGCGCCGCGACATTGTCCGTGGACCGTTCGCACTGGTGACGTTGGCGCGCCTCATGCCGCGACTTTCGCGGCAGTCCTACCGTCCGAGAGCCGGCCGACTCAAGGGGATCAAGCTGCCGGTTGGCGTGCGGGCCGGTCACACGGCGACGCTTCGGATAAGCCCGGGTCAGCGTGAACATGCCGCGCTGGTCTACGGACTGCAGCCAGAGCCGACTGCCGACTACGACCACGGCGTCCTCCACGGGGACGAAGCCGTGACGTTCAAGCCCTGCACCGGCGACACCGCAGGCCCAGTCTCCGGGTGGGCGGGGGCGCTGAATGTGACGGGCCCTCGCTGCATCCGGCTTCAGGTGTGGACGGACGGTGCTCGCCGACCCGACATTCGCCTTCCACTCGGCCGACGGTGCCACTAGCTCGAGCGGCGCGTCCGCCCAGATCGCCCGTGATCACGGCTTGGACGGACGACGTTCGAAACCCGATCCGGTCAAGGCCGATCGGTGATCTGCATTGTGCTCGCGGCCTCGCGGGAAGCACACCAGCCGGGGTGCAGGCGAGATGCCTTCCGATAAGTTCACGGCCCATGGATCTTC
Source organism: Solirubrobacteraceae bacterium (assembly GCA_035650375.1). Classification (GTDB taxonomy): domain Bacteria; phylum Actinomycetota; class Thermoleophilia; order Solirubrobacterales; family Solirubrobacteraceae; genus BP-464. Next base: position 5,945 of record DASRHW010000068.1, read on the forward strand.
ATGAACGCGCGATGAGCTCCGGACCTGCCTCGCCCGATCGCTTGGGTCATCTGCTGGGGCTCGTCGATGACGTACTGAACGACCGCCTCGAAGACGCCAGGGCGCGAAGCCTCAGCGAAGAGCTACGGTCGCGACTCGAGGATCTCGGCGAGGAGCTGTTCGGCGGCGTGAACTCCCCGAGATCCGACTGGGGCAATGACTGGGACGCGGCCCGGTATGACCTGTACGCGCCGATGGAACACGTTGGGGCGGTCCACCTCGAGCTCGGCAGCTTCAACACGTTCCCAGAGGATCGGGTACGGGAGCTCGTCGCCGGAGACGGCCTCGGAGAGTTCATCCGCCTGGACCCCGATCTCCAATGGGACTGCGAGGTGTACGCCGACGCGCGAGCGATGCCGTTTCTGGCGGGATCGATCGATCGAGTTGTCTCCAACTCGACGCTCGAGCACATTCCCGATACGCACCAGGTTCTCCGCGAGGCGTATCGGGTTCTGCGTCCTGGCGGCGCCTTCGTCGCCGTCATGCCCTTCATTTGGGAGGAGCACGGCTGTCCAGAAGACCATGTCCGCCTCACGCGCGGCTTTTTCGAACGAGTGCTTCCGCAGGTCGGTTTCGTGGACATCGCGGTCGACCGGGACGCGACCGCCGGCCTGTACTACACGCTGCACAATGCGGTCAAGATGGGGCGCCTCGATGAGAGCGCGCCCGAATACACAGCGATGGCCGAGATCAAAGCGCTCGCCAGCGCGCTCCTCGGACTGCTCATCCCGCTCGACCGCTTCTTCGAAGATGGAGCCCGTAGCTGGTTTCACTCAACGCGTGTGGTGGCCAGAAAGCCCGGGACCTATGAACCCAGCCGTCGCCAGCCAGACGCGCACGTGCCGTTTGCCGAGCGCGCGATAGACCTACTAGCCGATCCGCACACCAAGGCACCACTCACACGGCACGGCTCGCGACTCGTCGCCGATAACGGCGTGTCCTACGACGTCACGAAGAATGGCGGCGTGAATTTCCTCGAGCCGAAGGTTCCGCGCGTCAGCAATCGAGAGCGAGCCCACGCCGCTCTGCAGAGGGCACGTGGTCGCGCCCGATCGAGCTTTCGCTGAGCTCGAAGCCGATCATTGAACGCAGGTAGCGAAGGGCGACCGCGGCGGTGGCTGCAGGTGTCATCGCCCCAAGTGGAGCGTCACGTCTTCGATGTTCTAGCGCGCAGGGGCGGGCTCGAGGTCGTCGGTCACCGCGCGGCGCAGGTAGACGGCATCGCCGATGACGGTGCCGGTCGGCGCGTCGATCTGGGCCTTGGCTGGATCGACGAGGACCTGTTGTTCGGCGAGCAGCTCGGATGTATCGGGATCGAAGATCAGCTCGTTGCGGATACCGACCTCGGTGAAGGCGACGGCAGTGCCGGTGCGTCCTTCGCGGTCGGTGACGGTGCCGACGAGTTCGATGCCGGGAACGAGCGCGAGCGCGCGATACAGGCCGGCGCGCAGGTCGGCGGGTGCGGGGCTCTCACGGAGGGCGTCGCCGATCTCGGTGAACACCTCGCCGTCGGGGGAGTGTCCGCGATTTCCCACGCGGGCACGTAGGCGGTCGAAGATGGTCTGGGGTTCGGTCGGGAACGCGAGCAGCCCGGCGCGGGAGAGCTTCTCGTCGCCGATGAAGTAGTGATGGATCGGCCCCATCGGTCGATCTAGGTTGGGAGGCGTCGGTCCCTGCTGGCGAGCGGTGTCGGCCTGGGTCAGCGGACGGGACCCGACGGCACGGTCGATGAGCTTGCCGGTGCGGTCGACGCTGAGCCAGATCTCGCGCTCGTGCTCGACGAGGCTCGCAGCGTTGGTGTGGTCGGGGTCCTGTCCCGCGTACATCGACAGCCATGTCGCCGTGGTCTTGACGTAGTAGTACTGGTCGTCGCGCGGGACGGCGGCGGGCGTCTGCACCGCGACGGCAGCGACCCGTCGCAGCGCCTCGGCCGCGTTGGCGGGAGCCGGAGCGATACGACCCGAGTCGGCACCGGAGGTCAGGGCGATCACGGCCGCCGCGATGCCGGCGAGGGCAAGTCCGCCGGCAGGCAGCGTCCAGCCGCGGCGGGACCGGACCGAGGCGCGGGCTCCCTCGGCTCGCGTGAACGCTGCGTCGAGGTCGGTGCGCAACTCGTCGAGGATCGGAAGGTCGTGGTCACGCATGTTCGGGCTCCTCACGCAGATCGGCCAGAGCGCCCGAGCGGCGTAGCGCGTCGAGCGCACGGCTGACCCGCGCGCGGGCTGTCTGTTCGCTGATGCCGAGCGCATCGGCGACATCGGGGTAGGCGCGCTCCTCAACGATTCGTAGCCGGAGGGCTTCGCGATGGTCGTCTGAGAGTTCGGCCAAGCCCGCGTGGACGCGGGCGCTCAGCGCGCCGAGCTCGGCCAGCTCCTCGATACGGTCGTACTCCGCGTCGGTCAGTGTCCGCCGCTCGACGCCCAAGCGAGCCAGGGCGCGACGCTCGACACCCGACCGACGATGCCACTCGGCCAGCAGGTTGCGTGCGATGCCGTACAGCCACGCGGCCTGCGCATCGTCGCCATCACCACGGAACCGTCCACGGTCGATGAACGCAGCGGCGAACGTCTCCGCCACCAGATCGACCGCCACCTCGGGCTGGAACGTGCGCCGAGCAAAGAACCCGAGCATCGTCGTGGCGTGATGGTCATACAGCCGCGTGATGTCGTGCCGGTCAAGCATCCAGCAGACAGTCGAGCAACCCGCCGACGCTGTGACGCGCTCCCGCTACGCCGCTCTCGTCAAGGGCTCCATGCGCCGCTCCAGGCTCCCGCCCACGAGGGCGGCGAAAGGGCAACGTCTGCTCGAGAGCCAGTATCTACGGGACTGGAGGACGATGTTCGAAATCTGACCGATGCTGGGCCCGTATCCGAGACCTGCACGACCGGCGCTGCGGTTCGCTCTGATCGCGCTACCCGGCGGCCGGGGGCGCCGCCACCTCGATGCCGCAGATAGGTTCTGCGGCAATGGCCCTGTCTTTGCGGTTGGCGCGTACGGCGACGGCGGCCCTGATCGTCGTCGCCGTGGTCGTGCAGTTCTTCACCCCCGACGACCCGTGGGCGGTCGGCGCGAACTTCTTCAGTTTCTTCACCATCCAGAGCAACCTCATGGCCGCGGTCGTCCTGATCGTGCTCGTCGTGCGCGGAAAGCGGCCCAGGAGCGAAACGCTCGACTTGGTGCGGGGCGCGGCGACGTTGTATCTGCTGATCACCGGCATCGTCTTCGCGCTGCTGCTGTCGAACCTTCCCGAGGACCTGCAGCTCACCCGGCCCTGGGTCGACACCGCTCTGCATCAGATCGCCCCACTGGTACTCGTCCTCGACTGGCTGATCGACCCGCCGCGGCGATCGATCCCGCTGCGCGCCGCGGTCCTCTGGCTCGGATATCCGCTCGCCTACGTCGCATACACACTGATTCGTGGCTCGATCGTGCACTGGTACCCCTATCCGTTCCTCGACGTCGACGAGCACGGCTACGTCGCGGTCCTGGCCGGATCCGTCGGGTTGGCCTTGGGGTTCGCGCTCGCGGCGATCGCCGTCGCGAGGACGGGCAACTGGCTCGGACGCCGCCGCTGGCCGTCGCTGGCCGCAGGCGCCGCCGTACTGCTGCTCTGCTCCAGTGGCGCCGCGCTGGCCGCGACGCCGACGACGGGTACTTCGCCGGGCAATATCTACTTCACCGCCGGTGAGCAGTTCCAGACCGTCAAGCGAGATCTCCCGGCGAGCGGCCGACGCCTGCCGACAGCGATCAGACACCTCCTGGCCGGGCCGACACGAGCCGAGCAGGATCGTGGCATCGGCTCGGCGATTCCCGACGGCACCAAGCTGCTGTCGGAGAGCTTCGACGCCCAGTCCGGCGTCGCTTCGATCCGCTTCGACGCCCGCTTCATCTACACGCGCAAGGTCGTACGCACCCGCGCCGACGCGATCGAGGAGTACCGCGGCCGAGCCGGCGAGGTCGTCTTCACCGCGACCTCGTTTCCCGAGGTCAAGGCCGTCCGCATCTCCGTCCCCGGCCACGCCCCGGTCACGCTTCGTCGCAGCGACTTCGCCAAGCCGTCGAAGGCACCGAAGCCGCAGACGACACCGAAGCCCCCGAACCGCAAGCAGGCAGACATCCGCACTGTCCAGCGGCAGCTGGCGACGCTCCGCTATCTGCCCTCCGGCACGGTCAACGGCAGCTATGACGACCGCACAAAGCAGGCGATCCTCGCGTTCCAGGCCTGGAATGGGCTCGATCGCGACGGCATCGCCGGCCCGAAGACCGCCGCCAGGCTTTCGACCGCGGCCGTACCCAAGCCGCGCACCAAACTCAGCGGCCGCTACGTCGAGATCGACCGCAGCCGCGGCGTCGTGCTGCTCGTGCTCGACGGCGTCGTCCAGCGCGCGATCCACACCAGCACCGGACGTGGCGGCGACTCGACCGATCTCGGCACGCCACCCGGGAACTACAAGATCTACCGCAAGGAACGCAATTCCTGGTCGGTCCCGTACCGCGTTTGGCTTCCATACGCCGCCTACTGGGACCGCGGATGGGCGCTCCACGGATACAAGGACGTCCCGGCGCATCCTGCCTCGGCGGGCTGCGCCCGCCTGCCGCTGAGCGAGGCTGCGGGCGTCTACGACTTCGTGAGGAACGGGACCCCGGTCCGCGTCTACTGACCGCGAACACCAGTGGGACGGAGAGAGAGGGATTCGAACCCTCGGTGGACCGTAAAGCCCACACACGATTTCCAGTCGTGCCCGTTCAACCGCTCCGGCACCTCTCCGAGCAGCGCCAAGCTTAGTGGCGGCCTGCCGCTCAGATCTGCCAGCTGCCGCCGCGCAGCAGCGGCGTGACGTCACCGTCGGGGGCGAGGCCGTCGACCTCGATCTCGTTGCTGCCGATCATGAAGTCGACGTGGATCGCGCTGTGGTTGACGCGATCGAGATCCGCGGCGTCGCCGACCCCGAGCGCGTAGCCCGACCCGAGCGCGATGTGGCTCGCGGCGTTCTCGTCGAGCAGCGTGTCGAAGAAGACGGTGTCCAGGGCGCCGATCCGCCCCTCGCCGTCGACGAGCGCCACCTCGCCCAGGCGGGTGGCGCCGTCGTCGGTCGAGAGCACCGTGCGCAGCGTCTCCTCGCCCTCGTCGGCGGTGATCTCGACCGCCCGGCCGCCCTCGAAGCGCATACGCAGGCCGCGCACGACCGTCCCGTCGATGAGGACGAGGGGCTTCGTGGAGCGCACGACGCCGTCGGCGCGCGCCGGGTCGGGGGTCGTGAAGACCTCCTCGGTCGGGAGGTTGGGCATGTGCACGATGCCGTCGACCGTCGAGAAGCGCGCCGCCTGCCACAGGCTCGAGGGCAGCAGGCCGATCGTGAGGTCGGTGCCCGGACCCTCGTAGTGCAGGGCGTCGAAGCCGCGCTCCGTGAGCTTGCCGGCGGCCGAGACGAGCGTGTCGGCGCGCGCCCGCCAGGTGGCGATCTGGTC
>DASRHW010000069.1:0-20245 GCA_035650375.1 Solirubrobacteraceae bacterium
GAGCGCCGCTGCCTTCCTGCTCGCGAACGGCGTGATGCTGCTGCTCGCGGAGCGGCTCCGCCGCCGCGTCGTGCAGACCGGCAGCCGCGGCTCGGACGAGCGGATCGCGGGCATGACCTGGCGCCAGGCGGGCCTTGTCGGCACCGCCCAGGCGGTCGGGCTCGTTCCCGGCTTCTCGCGGTCGGGCGCGACGATGAGCGCCGGGCTCGTGGCGGGGCTCAGCAACGAGGACGCGGCGCGGTTCGCGTTCCTGCTGGCGACGCCGATCATCGGTGCCGCCGCGCTGCTGAAGGTTCCGGACCTGTTCGGCAGCGCCGGCGACGGCGTCCGCGGGCCGGCGCTGCTCGGGGCTGCCTGCGCGGCGCTGACGACCTACGTCGCGGTCCGGTTCCTACTGCGCTTCTTCGAGACGAACCGCCTGACGCCGTTCGGCATCTACTGCGTCGGCGCCGGGCTGCTGCTGACGATCGGCTTCGCCGCCGGCGCCTAGACCGCCGAGGCGCGATCGCGCTTGGCCACCACCCGCTCGTACCGGCGGCGCAGCAGGCCGATCACGGCGTCGACGTCGTCTTCGCCGCGGATCTTGCGTGAGACCCAGCCCGAGTCGGGCAGAACGTGGTGCCTCGTCGCCATGCCGGCGGCGAGCAGCTCGTCGCGCTCGGCGCGCGTGAACGGGATGTCGGCGAGCGTGTCGCCGTGCACGTGGCCGAGCTCGCGGCGGCCGATCGCGAACTCGACGCCGCCGAAGCGGTGTGGGCGGACCTCGACACCGGGCCAGGAGCCCACCTCTTCGACGATCCGTAGCTGTGCGCCATCGACTCTCGGCACAACGTCAGTATCGCGCCCTCGAGGCTCGGTGTCGGTGCGGTCCGCGTCAGGTCTGCTGCGCGTACCCCTTGAGGCCTCCGAAGTCGAGCATCACGCAGGCCTCCTCGCCGAGGGTCCAGGCATCGTGCCCAGGGGGCATGTGGAAGGTGTCGCCGGGACCGAACTCGCGCTCCGTTCCGTCGTCCATCCGTAACGCCATGCGGCCCTCGAGCACGTAGCCGATGTGGTCGACCTGGCACGACTCGGTGCCGGCGATCGGCTTCACATGGTCCGACCAGCGCCAACCGGACTCGAACGTGCCGCGCCCGACTGCGTGGCCGTTCAGATCGACGAGCTCGACGCGGCCTTTGCCGTCGACGAACTCACGCACCTCGTCGGGACGCTCGAAGCGCTTTCCCGCAAGCTCTGCCATGGCGATCTCCTCAGTAGCTGGCAGTACGAGCCGACGCTACACCCGGGGTCGCGCGGCGACAACCGCGGCGTCGTCAGGATTGGCGGGTGACGACGGCGCTCGGGGGTGACGCGGACGCCGAGCTGCCGCTGCTGCTGGTGTTGGTGTCGGCTGGCGGGTCGTCGCTGCTCGGCGACGAATCGTCGTCCGTGGCAGCCGAGTCGGTCGTCGGCTCGTCGTCTGTGGTGTCGGAGGTGGTCGGGGTCGTCGTCGACGAGGAGCCCGAGCCGGTGGCGCTCGCGGCGATCTGCTTCGTCGTGCCGCTTCCCAGCGCCGGGTCGTGACCAGTGGCCATCTGCGCGTACAGCGCCGAGAACGCTGCGGCGAACAGCACGACGGCGGTGGACGCGACGCGCACGCGGATCCGGCGGGCACGGCGACGGACGAGGGCGGCGCGCTCGCGAGCGGCGGCGCGGGGGTCGGGACGCTGGGGCATCGTCATGCGCGTTCCGGCAGGACGAGGTGGCTGCCGTCGTCGTAGACGACGACGCCGCCGTCAGGAAGCCAGCCGGCAGCACCGCTCGGGCCGCTCAGCAGCGCCGCCTTGCTCCGGGCTTCTGCCTGCAGCGCCGTCGGCGCCAGCGCGGTCACCTGGACGACGCCGGTGAACGCGGGCCGGCCGCTGCTCGGATCGAGCAGGTGGTGCGCGGGGCGCGCGTTCGCGTCGAGCCAGCTGCGGCGGCCGATGCCGCTCGTCGCGATGCCGCCACGGGCGAGCTCGAAGACGTGCAGCGTCTCGCCGCCGAACGGGCTGGCGACGTGGACCGGCCGCGTCAGCTCGTCAGCGCCACCGAGGCGCAGGTCGCCGGCGCAGTCGATCGCGTAGGCGTCGTGGTCGCGCAGGCGGCCGCCGAGCACGTCGGCAAGCAGTCCCTTGACGATCCCGCCACTGTCGAGCCGGACCCCGGGCGGGCGGAAGACGGCGCAGGCGTCGAGGTCGACGCCGATCCGCCGCCACGGCGCGTCGACGGGTGCCGTCGCCGGCCTGCGCGCCGGAGCGAGTCCGAGCGCCAGCGCGAGCGGCAACGATGAGCGCAGGTCCGATCGGTAGCCGGAGCTCTCGAGGCCGTCAAGGACCGTCGCGTCGACGAGCCCGTCGGTCTCGATGGCGACCTCGATCGCGGCCGCGACGAACTCCGCCATCGGCGCGCTGACCGGGACGCGGCTGCGCGGATCCGCGTTGAGCCGCGACAGCTCGCTCGTGGGCTCGAAGCGCGTGAAGCGATCGTGCGCCTCGAGCAGCTCCGTTTGTAGGTCGGCGATCGTCGCCTCGAGCACGTCGGTGTCGCCGATCGCGCTGATCGAGCAGTGCGCGCCGAAGCAGGCGAACGTGACGGTCGTCTCGGTGCTGGTGCTGGTTGCCGTGCTCATGCCGCCGTGACCTCCTGCCGCTGCTGCGGCTCGTTCGTTCGATGTGCCGCCGCGCTGACGCGCGCGATCACCAGCAGCACTGCCGGGACCGTGACGACGCCGGCCGCGACGAGAAACCAGGCGACGCCGGCATCGGTGCCCTCGCCGAGCGTGTGCGCGATCCCGAGGATCCAGGCCAGCAGCGTGAAGCGGTGCAGACGCCGCCAGCGTGCGATGCCGATCCGCGCACGGACGTAGTAGGACAACCCGAGCAGCACCAGCATCCAGCCGCCGACGATGCCGAGCGTCGTCCAGAGCCGCTCGTAGGAATTGACGAACGGGATCGTGACGTCGGCGAGCGAGGGGTGGAGGACCCCGTCGCCGAGCAGTGCCAGCGCGTGGACGACGAGCGCCACGATCGTCGCCAGCGACAGCGCCTCGTGCGTGTACCGAAGGTTGCCGCCGCGGTTGGGCAGGAGCCGCCCTGCCATGGCGACCCCGAGGCCGACCGACGCGCTCGAGAGCAGCAGCGCCGCCGTGCCTGCCGCGCGGGACGTGATCCAGAACAGGTGCGGCGCGGTATCGACTGCGAGCATTGCGACCACGATCGCGTGCGTTCACAAGATCGGCCTGGGACGATCCTGTGAGATTCCTGTGAGCTGCTTCTCAGCAACTTCACAGGATCGGCTCCGATACTGCAGCCATGAGCGGAAGCGACGTGACCTCCGAGCACCGCATCCTGATCGTCGACGACGAGCCCAACATCGCCGACGTGATCACGATGGCGCTGCGCTACCAGGGCTTCGTGACCGAGGTCGCCGGCACGGGTCGTGACGCGCTGCGCGCGGTATCGGACTTCCGCCCGCACCTGATCGTGCTCGACGTGATGCTGCCGGACATGGAGGGCTTCGAGGTGGCTCGCCGGCTCGGCGCTCAGCACGGACGCGTGCCGATCGTCTTCCTGACCGCGCGCGACGCGACCGACGACAAGATCAACGGGCTGACCGTCGGCGGCGACGACTACGTCACGAAGCCGTTCAGCCTCGAGGAGCTCGTCGCGCGGATCCGCAGCGTGCTGCGCCGGTCCGGCGCGGTCGATGTCGAGTCCAGCCGCCTCGTCTTCGAGGACCTCGAGCTCGACGACGACGCGCACGAGGTGACGCGCGGCGGCGAGCCGGTCGACCTGACGGCGACGGAGTACCGGCTGTTGCGCTACCTGATGCTCAACCCGCGCCGCGCGCTGACGCGTACGCAGCTGTTGGAGCATGTCTGGGACTACGACTTCGGCGGCGACGCGCGCGTGCTCGAGACCTACGTCAGCTACCTGCGCAAGAAGCTCGACGTGCACGGGCCGTCGCTGATCCACACGGTGCGCGGCGTCGGCTACGCCCTACGGCAGTCGCGATCGTGATGCGCTCGCTGCGCTCGCGCCTCGTCGCGAGCGTGCTCGGCATCGCCGCCGTCGGGCTGCTGCTGTTGGGCGGGATCACCTACGCCGAGCAGCGCTCGTTCCTGCTTGACCGGCTCGATCGTCAGGCGCGCAGCTCGACAACCGCCGCGGTCGCCGCCCTGGCGAACGATGGCTTCGGCGCGATACCGCCGAGAGACGGGGACGATCGCGGCGGGCACGGGCCGGGCGGTCCGCGACCGACCGACCTCGACCTTCCGACGGGGACCTACGCCCAGCTCAGAGACGCATCCGGCAAGGTGCTCGGGTCGCACACGTTCCGCTACGACAGCGCGACCGTCGTGCGACCGGACATCCCCGCCAAGCTGACGCCGGGAACGATCGTCACCGTCGAGGGCAAGAGTGGCGACGGCGCCCGCTACCGCGTGCTCGAGGTCGCCAACGGCGGCGGCTTCGTCGTCGTCGCTATCCCGATGCGCGAGGTCGACCAGACGCTGCACCGGCTGCTGACGGTCGAGGCGCTCGTCTTCGCCGCCGTCTTGCTGGCGCTCGGCATCGCGGCGATGATCGTCGTCCGCATCGGGCTGCTGCCGCTCGACCGCATCGGCCACACGGCCGGCGCGATCGCCGGCGGCGATCTCTCGCACCGCGTCGAGAACGACGACCCGCGGACCGAGGTCGGCAGGCTCGGGATCTCGCTCAACGCGATGCTCGACCGGCTCGAGCGCGCGTTCGCCGAGCGCCAGGAGAGCGAGGCCCGGTTGCGCCGGTTCCTTGCCGACGCGTCGCACGAGCTGCGGACCCCGCTGGCGTCGATCCGCGGCTACGCCGAGCTGTACCGGATCGGCGCGGCCTCGAGCGACGCCGACGTCGCGCGGTCGATGCAGCGGATCGAGGACGAGGCGGCGCGGATGGGCGTGCTCGTTGACGACCTACTGACGCTGGCGCGACTCGACGAGGTCGCCGACGCGCCGGACGTCGAGGTCGACGTCACGGCACTCGCGCGCGACGTCGTCGACGACGCGCGTGCGACGGCGCCCGACCGCGAGATCTCGCTGAGCGGCGATGCGGCGGCGCTCGTGACGGGGCGGCCCGACCAGCTCCACCAGGTGCTCGCGAACCTGCTGCGCAACGCGCTCGTGCACACGCCGGCCGGCACGCAGGTCGAGGTGACCGTCGGCAAAGACGAACGCGTCGTCCGGATCGAGGTCCGCGATCACGGCCCCGGCCTGCCCGACGGCGATCCCGAGGCGCTGTTCGATCGCTTCTGGCGCGCCGAGGGTGGCCGCGAGCGCGGCAAGGACGGCGCCGGCCTCGGGCTGGCGATCGTCGCCGCGATCGTCGACGCGCACGGCGGTACGGTCGCGGCGGGCAATGCGGGCGGCGGCGGCGCGGTGTTCAGCGTGCAGCTTCCCGCGCGCGGCGCGTAGCCGTACCGCGGTCGTTCGACGGTGGTGGCGCTCCGAGCGTGCTCGCTTTGGGGACCGTATGGAAGGTTTGCTTCGCTTTGGCGACGCGATGCGTTCGGCATAGCTCCATGCCGTTTGTCAATCTCGCGATTTCCCCGCACATTGCAGGAGCAGTTCAGCGCGGCCCTCTAGATCGGTCCGCGCCCACGTTCCCACCGCGGTTGTCTCCCGACCGTGCAGCCACTCCTGAGTGCTCGTCTCCGGCGAGACGCCTCGTCGTGCCGATTTCCCATGTCCGAGCAGCCGATCAACACTCCAGACGAGCGCACCGCCCGGCGACGGCCTCGGCGCGGGTCGTTGACGGGGCGGCTGCGCGATGCCCACGGCCAGCGGCCGGACGAGTCCAGCCGGCCTGTGCGGATGGGGCCGATTCCACGACTGTCGCACTACCTCGACGGTTCGCGCTGGGGCATCGTCCTGGCGACGGTCGACGCGAGCGCGCTCGTCGTCGCGATGGCGATCTGCGTCCTGACCAAGGGCGAGGGCGGGCCGGCCTGGCCGATGTTGCTGTTTCCGTTCGTCGCGATGGCGATGCTGGCCGGGCGCGGCAGCTACCGCGCCAGCCCGCTGCGGGCCGTCGCGCTCGACGACGTCCGCAGCGTCTTCGAGACGGCGTCGATCGCCGCCATGACCGTGCTCGCGGCCGTGCATCTGTCCGAGGGCCCGGGATACCCGTTCCCGTTCCTGCGGACCTGGTTGTCGGCGCTCGTCGTCCTCGCCGCCGGGCGCGTGGCCGTGACCTACCTGCAACGCCTGGCGCGGACGCGCGGCTGGGTGCGGCGCCCGGTGCTCGTGGTCGGCGCCGGAGACGCCGGCCGCAGAGCCGCCCGTCGCCTCCAGGAGCATCCCGAGTACGGCCTGCAGCCGGCCGGCTTCCTCGATGGGCATCCGTCAGGGCCTGCCCTGCCGGGGGACCCGCCGGTGCTCGGCCGTATGGCCGATCTGGCCGAGGTCGTCGAGACGACCGGCACGCGCCATGTGATCCTCGCGTTCTCCGACGCACCGACCGCTGACTACCGCACGGTCATGAAGCGGTGCCTGAAGGCGGGGATCGAGGTCAGCGTGATCCCGCGCGAGTTCGAGTCCGTCAGCGCTCGAGCACGGATCGAGCACGTCGGCGAGGTGCCGTTGGTTCGCCTGGCCCTGACGGACCCGCGAGGCTGGCGGTTTGGCTGCAAGCACGCGATCGATCGGATCCTCGCCGCGCTCGGCCTGATCGTCCTGCTCCCGTGCTTCGTCGGCGTCGCGATCGCCGTGCTCGTCACGTCGCCGGGCCCGATTCTCTTCCGCCAGCGCCGGGTCGGTCGCGACGGGCGCGAGTTCGACCTTCTGAAGTTCCGCTCGATGCGCATCGACGATCACGGGACCGTCTTCCGGCCCGTCGCGGGCAGCGCACCGGGCGGCGTCGAGGGCGATGACCGGCGCACCCGCGTCGGCCGCATGTTGCGCCGGACGTCGCTCGACGAGCTGCCGCAGCTGCTCAACGTCCTTCGCGGCGACATGAGCCTCGTCGGACCCCGTCCGGAACGGCCGGAGTTCGTGCGCCAGTTCGCGCAGGACATCGCGCGCTACGGCGACCGCCATCGCGTCAAGGCGGGAATCACCGGATGGTCCCAGGTCCACGGCCTGCGGGGACAGACGTCGATCGCGAAGCGCGCGGACTGGGACAACCACTACATCCAGAACTGGAGCCTCTGGCTCGACGCGAAGATCCTGTTGCTGACGGTGATCGCGCTGTTCACCCCCTCGGAGGCCTGATCGCTCCGCCGGTCGCCATGTGGACTCCGCCGGCGCCGGCCCGCGCACGGACCGGCCGGCGAGTGCTGCTCCTGTTCGAGCCGCCCGACGGCGGCGTCGCCGCGCACGTCGCGCAGCTCGCGCGAGGCCTCCCGGCACACGGCTGGGACGTGACGGTCGCCGGGCCGCCGGTGTCCGCGACGCGGACCGGGCTCGAAGACGACGGCCTCCGCTACGTCGGGCTGGGCTCGCTGCGGCGTGGCTACGGGACGCCGGCGGCCGACGCCCGGTCGCTGCGCGCGATCCGGGCGCTGCTGCGCGGCGGCGTGTTCGACGTCGTCCACTGTCACTCGTCGAAGGCAGGCCTGCTCGGCCGGCTCGCCGCCGGCTCGCCGTCCGCGCCGCCGGTGGTCTACAGCCCGCACTGCTTCGGCTTCGTCGGCGACGTCTCACGACGGCGCCGGGAGCTCTCGCTGCGGATCGAGCGCACGCTCGCGCGCCGGACCCGCGCGGTCATCTGCGTCTCGGAAGCCGAGGCGCAGCAGGCGCGGGAGCAGCGCATCGGCGCTCCGGGGCTGCTGCACCGTGTCGACAACGGGGTCTCGACCGCCGAGGCGGGCCCGGCTGACCCCGAACTGCTCGAGTTCCGTGGCGACGGGCTGCTCGTCGGTGCGGTCACCGCGCTGCGCGAGCAGAAGCGCGTCGACGTCCTGCTCGACTCAGCGCACGCGGTGCTCGACGCGATCCCCGACGCGCGCATCGCGATCGTCGGCGACGGCCCGCTGCGCGGTGAGCTGACCGACCGCGCACGGCGTGCCGGCCTGCTCGCCGGTGGGCGCGTGCGGTTCTTCCGCTTCGCCGGCTCCAGCGTGGCGTATCTGCGCGCGCTCGACGTCTACGTGCTGCCGTCGGCGTGGGAGGCGATGCCGATCGGCGCGCTCGAGGCGCTCGCGGCCGGCGTGCCGCAGGTCGCCTCGAACGTGGACGGACTGGACCAAATCGTCACCGCCGAGACAGGGATTCTCGTCACCCCGAAGAATCCCGCCGAGCTGTCCCGCGCGCTGATCGCGCTGCTCTCCGACGGCGCCCGCCGCGAGCGCGCGGCAGGCGCGTCGCGGCGCCGTCACGCGCTGCGCTTCGAGGCGGGCCGGATGGTGGCCGAGACGTCCGACGTCTATGACCACTGCCTGCGTGAGCGCGCGCCGATCGAGCTTCAGGCCGCGTGATGGAGGTCCTGCTGCTCAGCAACGGCATCACCCCCGATCACATGGGCGGGCTTCAGCGCTATGTCCGCGAGCTGGCCGGCGCGCTGCAGCGGACCGGTGCCGCCGAGGTGACCGTCGTCGCGCGGCGCAGGGACGAGGACCTGCCGCTGACCGAGGTTGCGGCAGACGGGGTGCGGATCGTGCGCTTTGCCGGCCCGGACAAGCGAAACCCGCTCTACGCGGCGGCGTATCCGTACGCGGCGACGCGCGCCGCGCGCGCCGCGATCGCAGCTCGCCCACGCCACGTCCTGCATGCGCACTTTGCCCTCCAGGCGGCGCCGCTGGCGCTCGGGCGGCGCCCCTACGCCTACACGTTCCACGCTCCAGCGCATCGTGAGATCGCCTCCGAGCGGGCCGGCAGCTACGCGCTTGCCGCCCCGCTCGAGCGTGGCCTTGTCGGAGCGGCGCGCGTGCTCGAGCGGCGTGTGGTCCGGCGAGCGGCACGAGTCGTGACGCTCAGTGACTACATGCGCGATCAGGTCGCCGCGCTCGACCCCGGCGCGGGGTCGCAGACGACGGTCATGCCGGGCGGGGTCGACACGACGCGCTGCACGCCCGGCGCCGGGGTCGATCACCCGTGGGCCACCGACCCCGGCACGTTCCTGCTGGTCACGGCGCGACGGCTCGTCGAGCGCACCGGCGTCGCGGCGCTCGTGAACGCGATGCCGACGATCCTGCGCACTATCCCGTCGGCGAAGCTCGCCGTGATCGGCAGCGGTCCACAGCGTGAGCAGATCGAGCACCTCATCTCGCGGCACCGGCTCGAAGACCACGTGCGGCTGTTCGGCCGCGTGTCCGACGACGACCTGGTCGGCTGGTTCCGCTCCGCGCGCCTCGTCGTGCTGCCGACGCTCGAGCTCGAGGGCTTCGGCCTCGCGACCGCCGAGGCGCTGGCCTGCGGCACCCCGGTCCTCGGCACGCCCGCTGGCGCGACCCCCGAGCTGCTCGGTCCGCTGAGCGCGGACCTGATCAGCCGCGACACGGGGTCCGACGCGATCGCCGACGCGATCACCGAGATCGCCGGCCGTCCCGGAGCACTCGACGAGCTGGCGGCTCGCGCGCGTGCGCGGGTCCACCCGGAGATGGGCTGGGACGCGATCGCCCAGCGCCATCTCCAGCTGTACGAGCAGGTCGGCCACGTGCAGCGCACGAGCATCTAGGACGCGTTCGATGCCTGTCGACTCGTTTCGCGTTCTTCGCTCGTGGGTTCGTTCCGATCTCGCCCGCTACGACCGCGCGCCGCTCGCCACCCTCCTGCACGAGCCGCAGGCACGCTGGCTCGTGCGCTTGCGCCTGACCGAGTACGCCATCAACGCGCGCGGCGGCACGCTCGCCATGTTCATGCGCTGGCGGCTGCAGTCCAGCGGCATCCGCCTCGGCTTCACCGTTCCTCCGAACACCTGTGGCCCGGGGCTGAAGCTGCCGCACTGGGGCACGCTGGTGATGAGCCCGGCCGCACGTGTCGGGACCGGCTGCACGATTCATCCGGGTACGTCGATCGGGCAGCATCACGGCAAGGCGCCCGCGATCGGCGACGACGTCTATGTCGGTCCCGGCGCGAAGATCTACGGGGGAATCGTCGTCGGCGACGGTGCGGTGATCGGCGCCAACGCCATCGTGTCGCGCGACGTGGCCGAGCACACGACGGTCGTCGGCCCGCGTGCCGGGCCGCTGGCGGAATGATGCCGGCCGACTCGCTGATCGGCGTCATCGCGCAGGACGTCCGCGCGGACGTCGAGCTTCGCGGCTCCCTGCCTCGGCGCGCCGCGACGGTCGCGTCGCGCGTCGCGATCGCGCCGCGCCTGCAGGCGGTGATCCTCTATCGCCTCTCGGCGGCCGCCTCGCGGCGTTCGCAGGGACTCGCGGCGTTCGTCAAGTACGTCAACCACGTGCTGACAGGGGCCGACATCGCGTATCAGTCGCAGATCGGACCGGGCCTCCAGCTCTTCCACCCGGTCGGCGTGGTGATCGGCGCCGACGTCGTCCTCGGCGCCCGTTGCTCGCTCCAGCAAGGGGTGACGCTGGGCGCCGGCCCGGACGGGTCGCCGCGCGCGGGAGACGACGTGCGCTTCGGCCCTGGCGCCAAGCTCTACGACGCGATCGTGATCGGTGACCGCGCGCGGATCGGCGCCAACGCGGTCGTCCAGATCGACGTTCCCGCCGACGCGTTCGCGGCGGGAGTCCCGGCCCGCGTGCGCAGCGTGGCCGGGCGCCGGGAACTCGGCGATACACAGGCCGAGGCGTAGCTCGCGATGCCGGTTCCGCGGTGGCTGCTCGTTCTGGTCGCGCTCGTGCAGCACTCGTTCCGTCCACTGTTGGCGACGTACGCTCCGGCTCGTGTGCGACCGACAGGCAGCGATGTGCCGCTGCTCCCGCCGGTGACGGTGGGTGAGACGCCGCCGCCGGACGTGATGCCCCCGGAGGTGACGGCTCCGGAGACGATTGCCCCGGAAATCGCGCCGCGGGACGTCGACGACCTGTCCTCCCGCGTCGCCGGGTCCGCGGCGAGCCTCGCCGGGCGCCGGGCCGGCCTGATGCTCCTCTCAGGAGTGACCGCGGCGCTCGTCACGCGCCTGCTGGGTCCCACCGACTACGGGCAGTACGCGGCGGCGATCGCCACCTGGACGCTGATCGGCGGGCTCGCCGACTTCGGCTTCAGCCTCGCCATCGCCCGGGATCTCCCGCGCGTCGCGGGATCGCACCGGCCGATGATGCGAGCCGCCTACTCGGTCGGCCTCCGCTGGTCGTTCCTGCTCGTGCTGGTGACGGTCGCCGCGGCGGTGCTCGCGGGGCCGACCACGCCGCAGGGCCTCGCGCTGCTCGTGCTCGCGCCGAGCATCGGGTTCTTCGGGCTCGCCGCCGCCCGCTCGCTGTTCATGGTGCGGTACGAGACGGGCGCGATGGTCAAGGTGGACCTGTTCGTCGCGACGCTCCAGTCGGCGGGCATGATCGCCGCCGCCGCGCTCGACTGGGGAGTC
Source organism: Solirubrobacteraceae bacterium (assembly GCA_035650375.1). Lineage (GTDB taxonomy): Bacteria > Actinomycetota > Thermoleophilia > Solirubrobacterales > Solirubrobacteraceae > BP-464. The sequence goes on from DASRHW010000069.1 coordinate 11,487, forward strand.
GCGGCGGTCGCCGCGGCCGTGAGCATCTCGACGGCGCTCAACTTCGTCCTCGTCGCGCGGCTCGCGCGGCGGCACATCGGCGAGGCGGAGGAGACGAGCTTTGGGCGCAGGCGGTTCGCGCGCCGCGCGATGCCGCTCGGCGTCCTCGCGGTCATGACCCAGACCTACGTCACGATCGATCTCGTCCTGATCGGGTTCATGCTCACCGGTCCGTCGGTGGGCGACTACGCCGCCGCGGCCCGGATCCTCGCAATCCTCACGGGGATCACGGGGCTGATCACCGCGGCGGCGCTCCCGGCTTTCTCGGAGCTGAGCGAGAGCCGGGACGCGCTCAAGGCGATCGTCGTGCGGGTCTGGCACTGGCTGATCGTCGCCGCCGTTCCGATCTTCGTCGGGCTCGGCCTGTTCGCGCAGCTGGCCGTCGATGTCGTCGCCGGCTCCGCCTACCCCGGGGCGGTGCTGCTGCTGCGGATCCTGTCGGTCGCGGGCGTCCTGATGGTCGTCAACAACCTGCTCGGTGCCGTGATGATCGCGATCGGGCGGACGCGGACGCTTTACGTGCAGAACATCGTCGCGATCACGTTGAACGTCACGGTCAACGTCCTGTTGCTATCTCGGTACGGCGTCGAGGCGGCGGCATGGACGACCGCCGCGACCGAGTTCGTGATCGTGATCGGGGCGGTCGCGGCCACCCGCAAGCACCTTCAGCTCGCAGGATGGGCGGCGGTCAGCCTGCGCCCGCTGGCTGCGCTGGCCGTCGCCGCGGCGATCGGATTCGCCCTGCGCGACGACCAGGTGGTCGCGGCCGCGGTGAGCGGCGCGGTGTACGTCCTGCTGCTGGCGATCAACGGGGCGCTTCCACCCGAAGCCGTCGCCCGCCTGCGCGGCGCGCGAGCATGGGTGAGGAATTGCAGCCTTCGTGGAGGAATTGCACGGTTTCGCAAGGCACGACCACCACTAGCTCGAGGCCGAAATGCCATTTCCGTTCGTGCACCAACAATGACCGGCGTGGCAACGCATCTTTATCGCCCCTCGCTCGTCGCCCAAGACTCTCAGGAGACGCTGGCGTCGTTGCTGCACCGCGTTGAGGATGAGCCGCGCCATCGCGTGCGGCGATTCTTCCGCTGGGTCGGGCTGCTGGCGATTCCCTTCATCGTCGCGGGCGCGGTCTACGCCGCGAGCGGCAGGCTGACGCCGACCTACGAGTCGACGTCGACGCTGCGCGTCCAGATACAAGGACAGAACGGCGGCTCGGACCAAGCGGTCAAGGCGTCGAATGACCTTGCGGCGCAGTACGCCCAACTGGTCGATGTCGGAGCGGTCAAGCGGATCGCCGCGCGCAAGCTGAACGTACCGGCGTCGGAGCTCGACGGGCACGTCTCGAGCGGCACCGTCGCGGCGCAGAACCTGATGACGATCACGGCGTCGAGCGAGGACGGTCAGCAAGCAGTCGTCCGCGCCAAGGCTCTGACGAGCGCGTTTCGCAGCTACGCCCACAAGCTGGCCGGCGTGCAGGCCGCCACGTACGTGAGCGCCGTGAACCGCAGGCTCGCGCCGCTCGACAAGCGGATCGCGGAGGTCGAGGAGACGCTGCTGATCGGAAACGTCGACCAGCAGCAGGCCGCCGCGCAGCTGCGCGCCAACCTGATCACCCAGCGCCAGCAGACGGTCGCGTCGGCGGCTCAGGACGCCGTCGCGGCGCAGCCCAACGTCCAGCTCGTCGGGATGGCCGCTTCGGCCGCGAAGGTCTCGCCGAAGCCGAAGCTGTACGCGTTCGTCGCGTTCATCGCGACGCTGCTGATCGTGGCGCGGATCGCCTTCGTGCTGGTCCGTCGCCGGGAGCCACCGGCCGCCCCGCCAACGCCTGCTCAGCGCCCACGCGCCGCCTAGCCGGATCGCATGGCGCAGCGGCCGATCGCACTGCCCGCCGCCCACGGTTCTGACCGCCTGCCGAACCTCCGGAGCGCATTCGTCGGACTGATGATCGCGGCGGTCGCGATGTCCGCGACGGGCATGCCGGCGCGGCGCCTCTTCTCCCAGCCCGACGACGTCAAGTACCTGATCACCGTCGCGGCGCCGCTGCTCCTCGGCTGCCTCGCGCTCACGGCCGATCCCGCGCGATGGTTCTTCGGGCTGGCCGTCGTCGCCGCACCGTTCACCTTCGTCGCGACGTTCAACGGCGTTGCGATCTCACCGCTGATCCCGCTGCTCTGCGCCAGTGGGGCCTGCCTCGTCTGGAACGGCGAGCTCAGCCCGCGGCGTCCCGCGCTGGGCGCCGCGGCCGTCGCAGCGGCGGTGCTGCTTGCGGCGCCGATCGCCTTCGGTAGCTCGACGACGACCTATGCGACCTGGCTGACGACGCTGCTCGTCGCCGGCTGGGTCACGTTCAAGATCGCCGAGCGCCCCGGTGGCCTGGACTTCGCGCTGACGATGCTGGTCGTCACGGCGTTCGTGCAGGCGCTGCTGGCGATCTGGGGCTATAAGACGGGGCAGAAGTTCAACCTCTACCAGGCGAGCGGGGCGAGTGCCCTCGGGCAGGACGAGTTCTTCTCGTTCGGGGACCTGAACCGGCCCGCCGCGGCGATGCCGGACCCGATCTCCCTGGGCAACGTCCTCGCCCTGTCGCTGCCGCTGACGGTCGTCCTCGCCTGTCACGCGCGAGACGCGATCGTCCGCGCGGCGTTCGCGGTCGCGGGCACCGTGATCGGCGTGGCGCTGGTGCTCACGTTCTCGCGCATGAGCTGGATCGGCGCCGCCCTGGGCATGATCGTCGCCGTCGTTCTGCTGCCTTCCAAGATTCGCGGGCAGGCGTTCGTGGGGGTCATCGCGGGTATCGTGCTGATCGCCGCGATGGGCATCAGCCTCGGCGGCAGGGATCTGCGCCAGCGCTTCGACTCGATCCAGAACCCGACCAGCAGCGTCAACCAGACCGCCGACGGCGACCGCACGCGCGAGGGCCTCTGGCATGCGGCGCTCGAGACGGCGGCGGCGCATCCGGTCTTCGGCACCGGCTTCGGCAAGCTGCCACCCGAGCTCGCGCGGCGCACGACGGGTGCCGTGCCGGCCGTCCACGCCCACTCGACCTATCTGCAGTTCCTGGCCGAAGCCGGCGTTGCGGGCGCGCTCGCCCTGTTGCTGGTGATCGTCGCAGGTGTGAGAGACCTGATCTCGGGCTTCTCCCGCAACCGGGCGCTGCTCGCAGGTGCAGCCGGGTCGCTCGCCTGCCTGCTCGCGGTGTGGCTCACGGACTACACCGTTCGCTACGCCCAGGTCGGCGCCGTCGTCTGCGTGCTGCTCGGGGCAATCGCGGGCCAGGCGCGCATCCGAGGCCGAGAGGCATGAGGGTCGCGGTGATCCACAACTTGCCGCCGGGCGGAGCGCGCCGGCGGATGGGGGAGCACGTGCGCTGGATGGGGCACGAGGTGGTCGAGATCTGCCCGTCGACCGCGTCGCCGGTGACCGGCGATCCGATCGTCGTGCCGCTGACGACACGTGCCGAGCGGTTGCACCGGCTGCTGCGACCGCCGATCCGCTACGCCGACCACGTCGCGGCGAGCCGCGCGTGGCGCGAGGTGGCGCGCCGGATCGAGCGGGTCAAGCCGGACGTGATCTACGCCAACCCGTGTCGGTACTTCCAGGCGCCGCCCGCGCTGCGCTGGACGGAGCGCCCGAGCCTCTACTTCTGCGACGAGCCCCGTCGTGTCGACCACGAGGCGGCGGCCGCCTCCAGCCGGAGGCGCGGGACGGTCCCGATGTACGCGCCGCTGTACGCGATGCAACGCCGCGCGGACGGCGTCTCGACCGCTCGCGCGTCGCACCTCTGCACCAATTCGCGCCATTCGGCGGCGCGCATCCTCAGCGCCTACGGGCGCGAGGCCGAGGTGGCGCCGATGGGCGTGCCGGCGGCGTTCGGCCCGAATGGCGAGCCGAGCGGAGAGCGAGTCGTGAGCGTGGGCGCCTTGATCCCGACGAAGGGCCACGACCTCGTGATCCAGGCCGCGGGAGTCGCTCGCACCCGGCGGCCGGTCACGGTCGTGGCGCCCCGTGCCGACCCGGCCGAGCAGCGGCGGCTGCATGCGATCGCGGAGGCCGCCGGCGTCTCGCTCGACGTTCGCGTGGCGATCTCCGACGAGGAGCTCCGGCAGTGCCTGCGCAGCGCCCACGCGGTGATGTACCTCGCTCGGGAGGAGCCGTTCGGGCTGGTCGCGCTGGAAGCCCAGGCCTGCGGTACCCCGGTCGTCGTCTCGGACGAAGGTGGGCTGCCGGAGACGCTGCTGACGGAGCGCACCGGCTACGCCGTCGCCCGCAACGCGGAGGCGGCGGCGCAGGCGCTGGACCGTCTCGACGATCCCGCACGTCGCGCCGAGCTGTCGGCCGGGGCCGCTGAGTTCGCGGCAGGGCAGACGTGGGAGCGCGCCGGCGTGTTCATCGGCGACGCGCTGGCCGCAGTGGTGGACCGGGCATGACCGCCGACCCAGCACAGCTCGTGCTCTGCTCGAAGAGCACCTGGTATCCGGCGATCCGGCGCGAGCACGCGCTAACAGGGCTCGCCAGCGCGAACGGGCATCCGGTCGAGTTCCTCGAGCGCTCGATCGACATCCGTGCCTTCCGTTCGGCTGCGGGAGCCAGGCGCTGGGGCCGTGCGCTCGCAGGCCGCGAGCGAATCGCGATCGGTCCGCGTGTCACAGTCACCCCGACGGCCACGGTCGTTCCCGGTCACCGTTCATACGCTGCGGAGCGGAGCCACTCGGCGCTGGTACGGCGCCGCGCCAGGGGTGCGATTCGGCCGGGTGCGACGGTCGTCGTCACGACACCGTGGCTCTGGGCGGCGGCGCGCGCGATCCCCGACGTGCGGCTCGTGTTCGAGTGCGACGACGACTGGGCGACGCTGATCCCGTCGCGAGCGCAGGCGTTTCACAGGACCTACGAGAAGGTTGCCCGTGAGGCAGACGCGATCATCGCCGTGAATCCGGCGGCCCAGGCGCTCTTCGGCGGCCGGCCCGTGACGGTGATCCGCAACGGCGTCGACCCGGCGTTGATCGCCGCCCCACGGATGGTCGAGCGGAAGCCTCGTCGCCTGCTGTACGTCGGCACGCTGTCACCGCGGTTCGACGCGGACCTGGTCCGAGGCCTACTCCGCTCGCTTCCGGACTGGGAGCTCGACATCTACGGCCAGTGTCAGTACCCGGGCGCGGGGCTCGAGCCGGATCGCGAGCTCCGGCAGCTGCTCGACGACCATCGCGGACAGCTGACCTGGCACGGCGTGGTTCCCCGGGAACGGCTTGCGGAGGTGATCGACGGCGCGACGGTCGGGCTCGTGCCTAATCGCCGCGACCCGAGCGGGGGACAGGACTCGATGAAGCTCTACGACTACTCCGCGCGTGGGCTCCCGGTCGTGTCGACCCGTTGGTCCGACAACCTGGCCGAGGACGGGCCGCCGGGTCTCGAGCTCGCGGACACCGTCGCCGAGATGGCGGCGGCGGTCCGGCGCATCGCCGTCACGGACGCGGAGGCCACGGCCGCGCGCTTGGGTTGGGCCGAGAGCAACTCGTGGCCCCGGCGCTGGCCGGCCTGGAGCCGCGTCCTGTTCCCGGACGGCGACCCGGCGGCGGTGAGCTGACCAGTGCTGCGCACGAAGGCGGCCCGAGCCGGAGACGACGCAGGGACGCTGCGCGTGTTGCTGCTGAGCCCCGTCTATCCGCCTGCTCGGGGTGGGATCGAGACGCTCAGCGGCGAGATCGCGCGCAACCTCGCGGCCGATGTCCGCGTGGTGGCGCTCGCGCCCGACGAGCAGGCGCCGCCGTCGACGACGTTCGAGCCGGGGCGCAACGGCGCGACTCGTGTCGTGCGCCTGCGCAACCGCCCGCGCGCCGGCCGGCGGGCGATCGCGGTGCTCAACGCGCGTGCGGTGGCCGAGGGACTGCGCCGGCGACCCGACGTGATCCTCGTGATGCACGTGAAGGCCAGCCCGGCCGCGCGAATCCTCAGCCTGCTGTGGCGGGTTCCCCAGGTCCAGTACGTCCACGCCAAGGAGATGCTCGAGACCCCGGATCTCGCGTCGTTCGCGGTGCAGCGCGCGAGCGCGGTCGTCTGCGTCAGCGGCTACAGCCGCGACCTGGCGATCGCCGCCGCGGCCGATCCGGAGCGCTGCACGATCATCCCCAACGGTGTCGGCCCGGCGAGCGGGCAGCAGGTCGACCGCGCGGAGACGCCGACGCTCGTCACGGTGTCGCGTCTCGAGGACCGCTACAAAGGGCACGACGTGGTTATCCGCGCGATGCCGGCGATCGTCTCGGCGGTCGCCGGGGTGCGTTGGGTCATCGTCGGCGACGGCACGCTGCGCCCGGAGCTCGAGCGCGCTGTGCGCGACGCCGGCCTGACGGTGCAAGTCGAGTTCGCGGGCGCGGTGCCGGACGAGGAGCGGGACCGCCTGCTCGGCCGGGCGTGGGTGTTCGTGATGCCGACCCGCGTGCCGCCGGGCGGCGCCGGCGAGGGCTTCGGCATCGTCTACCTCGAGGCGAACGCGCACGGGCTGCCCGTGGTCGCCGGGGAGGTGCCCGGCGTCGTCGACGCCGTGCTGCACGGCCGCACAGGACTGCTCGTCGATTCGACCGACCCCGATGCCGTCGCCGCCGCCGTCGTGCGGCTGCTCGAGGATCGCGAGCTCGCCGCGACGCTCGGCGCCGGCGGCCGCCGCCGAGCGCAGGAGCTCGCCTGGCCGAACGTCGTCGAGGACCTCGAGCTGCAGCTCCGGGACGTCGCCGCGCAGCGCTTCCGGCGGTGCGGGGTCGCCCGGGCGACGCGCGGCTGGTCGTGGCTCGGCGACCTGCTGCGGGCGCCGCAGCCGTCGGGGCCGTCGCGATGACGCGTGCGTCGTTCTTCACCACGTCGCGCGAGGACGGCGGCGCCGAGGTCTATCTCAGGACCGTTGCCGCTGCCGCCGCCGCTCGCGGCATCGACGTCAGCTGCGCGCTGCCCGCGGTTCCCGCGACGCGCGGGCTGTGCGCCGACCTGACCGCCGCGGGAGTGACGGTCGTGCCCGCGAACCTCGGCGTCGGTCACCACGGTCGCTGGGGCGCGCTGCGCTCGATCGCCGCCGACGTCGTCGGCACGATGCGGGTGCTCAGGCGCACGAGCGCGCAGCGGGTCCTGATCTCACTGCCGACGCCCGAGTCGTCGCCGGGGATCATGCTCGGCTGCGCGCTGGCCCGTCGCCCGACGTGTGTGGTGTTCCACCTGGCGAACCCGGACCTGGCGATCTCGCCGGCACGACGCCGGATCTACGCGGCCGGCCGCAGCCGCAGAACGCGCTGGATCGCCGTCTCGCACGACAACCGGCGAACGATCGCCGCGGCATTCGGCGTTCCCGAGCGCGAGATCGACGTCATCGACAACGGCGTCGGCGCCGCCGCATCGGTGCCGGCCGAAGCGGCCCGGCGCAAGCTTCGCGACGACCTCGGGCTCGCGGCGGACGCAAAGATCGCCCTCACCGTCGGGCGCCTGACGCCGCAGAAGGGGCACTCGACGATCGTCGCCGCGCTCGATCGCCTGGCCGCCGAGGCGCCGGATCTGCACTTCGCCTGGGCCGGCAGCGGGCCGCTCGCCGACGAGATGGAGGCGGCGGTCGGTGCCGCCGGACACGCCCGGCGCGTGCACCTGCTCGGCCACCGCGACGACGTCGATGAGCTGCTCGCGGGCTCCGATCTGCTGCTGTTTCCCAGTCGTGCCGAGGGCCGGGGCTTCGCGCTGCTCGAGGCGATGGCGGCCGGGCTGCCGGTCGTCACGTCCGACATCGGCGTGCTGACCGAAGTCGTCGAGGACGGGGTCACCGGCACGACGTTCCGCGTCGACGATCCCAGCGATCTCGCCGACCGGCTGCTGGCGGCGTTGCGACAGCCGCGGGCGCTCGCCGCGATGGCCGGCGCCGCGCGGGAACTCGTGCGCGTGAAGTACTCCGAGCGCGACATGCTCGACAAGACGGTGTCGGCGCTGCTGGGAGACGAGGCGCAATGACCGGCGGCGCGTCGGTCGACGTGCTCATCGTCTCGTACAACACCCGCGACCTCTTGCGGTCCTGTCTGCGGTCCGCGCTGGACGAGCTCGGTGCCGTCACCGGCACGGAGATCCGCATCAGCGTGCTCGACAACGCCTCGACCGACGGCAGCGCCGACATGGTCGCCGCTGAGTTCCCGGAGGTGCGGCTGATCCGTGAGACGGCCAACCTCGGCTTCGGCGCAGCCAACAACCGGCTGGCGGCGACCAGCTCGGCGCCCCACGTGCTGCTGATGAACCCGGACACCATCGTGACCGAGGATCTGGTCACGCCGCTGCTCGCCGTCCTCGAGTCGGATCGCTCGATCGCGGTCGTTGGGCCGCGCCTGGTGTATCCGGACGGGGAGCCGCAGCGCTCGAGCGAGCTGTTCCCGACGCTGGCGTTCGAGTTCGCCCGCGAGATCCACGCGACGAAGCTCGAACCGCTGCTGCGACCGGTGTTCGACGCCGGCGGCGTTCTCCGGCGCCACCGCCGTGAGGATCTGATCGACGATCGCACCGAGCACGACGCCGAGTTCCTGTGGGCGACCTGCTGGCTGCTGCGGCGCGACGAGCACCTGCAGGGCATCTTCGACGAGCGCTTTCCGGTCTACGACGAGGATCTCGACCTCTGTCGTCGCCTCAGGGCGCAGGGGCGCCGAGTCGTCTACGTGCCGGGCGTCGAGCTGGTGCATCTCGGCGGTCGCAGCAGTACTCCGGACCGCAAG
>DASRHW010000070.1:0-23441 GCA_035650375.1 Solirubrobacteraceae bacterium
CCGGCACCGACCGACCTCCCGATCATCTGCCGGCGCGTGATCGCCCGCCGGGTCTCGTGGAAGTCGTCGCAGGCGCGATGAGCGGAGAACTTGGGCATCAGGGAGTCCTGCTCAGTGGAGTTGGGCGTCGGGGCCGGAGAGGATCAGGTGGCGCAGGGCGCGCTGCAGCATGTCGGCGCGGTCGGGCCGCTGCTTCTCCTGCCAGGGCTTGGTCATGTCGGCGTACCAGCGGTGAGCGAGACCCACAAGCCGCTCACGCGTCGCCGAGGAGATCCAGGGATGGCCGAGCGCGGCGAGCGCCGCCTCGACTGCATCACCGGAAGCCGCCTCGGGGTCGCCGGCGCCCTTTCGGACCTTCAGCGAGCCGCGCTTCTCGTCGAGCAGGTAGTTGACGGCGACGAAGCGCGACCGGACGGAGTTCGTCGTCAGCCACGCCGGCCCCCATTCCCAGCCGGCGACCGACGGCGGGCGAAACGGCTGCTGACCCATCTGGCTCAGCAGCCACGGCCAGGCGTCACTGTCGACCTTGCCGCCGGCGATGCGCAGGTGGCCCGCGACGAAGACCAGCGGCGACTTGACCATGTCCGGTGCGCGCAGGTCGGCGTAGAGCGCCGGGTGGGCGAGGATCTCACCGACGACCGGCTTGATCTGGTGCTTCGACTGGCGGTACACGCGCGCGAGCCGCATCGCCGTGGCACGGTCCGGCGGCCGCGAGATGAAGAAGTCCCACAGCTTGCGCGTCAGGAACGGGGCGTGCCGGTGGTGGGCGACGACGATGTCGAGCACGTCGTCGGTGCCGAAGTGGCCGCTGCGGCCGAGCAGCGTCTTCGTGCCCTGGTCGTAGCGCTCGTCGTTGAAGCGAATCCCGCGGAACCCCTTCTTGCTCCACTTCGCCTCCCAGCCGGTCAGCGCCCGGGCGGCGTTGCGCACGTCACGCTCGGTGTAGCCGCCGCCGATCGTGAACAGCTCCATCAGCTCCCGCGCATAGTTCTCGTTCGGGCTGCGCTTGTCGCTGTTGGCGAGCGACAGGAACAGCTGCATCGCCGGGTCGCGCGTGACGTGGCCGAGCAGCTTCCGGAATGACCCGAGCCCGCTCTCGCGGAACAACCGGTTCTGCGCCAGCATCAACGGCGCCTCCTGGTCGGTCGTCGCGAAGTGATCGCTCCAGAACAACGTCATCTTCTCGTCGAGCGGGCGCCGCGTCCGCACCATCCGGTCGAGCCACCACAGCGTGTCGTGGCCCCAGACGTTGAGCGGGTCGAGCTTCTTGCCGCCGGGCCGCGGCTCGTGGCCGGTCAGCGCATGGCCACCACGCTCGCCGTTCAGCAGCCACTCGATCGTCGCCGCCTTGCCCGCCTTGGCGAACTTCCGCGCCTCATGCGGGGTCGCCCCAAACCCCGCGCGCCAGAACAGGCGCCGGACGTGAGCTTCGCTCCAAGCCATTCCCCCTCATATCGGAGCATCGCCAACCACTCTTGAGCCCAGTAGACAAGGGTTAGACAGGCTTCCGCCAAGCCCAACGAGCAGGCAGCCGTCCCGCCCAGCGAGCTACCACCCGCGCAGGGAGACGGGGCGACACGGCACGTCAGCCGGGGAAGTCCGTGAAAGCCGCGGGAGGCGGCTTTCACGGACTGGCGACGTGGCCGGGGCGCCCCGCCCCGGCCAAAGAGAGAACTAGCCGTCCAGCGAGACGGACTGAATCGAGATGTCCTCGAGCGGACGATCCCGGCCATCGGTCGCGGCGGCTTCCATCGAGTCGACAACATCCATGCCGCTGGTGATGCGACCGAAGACGGTGTGCTTGCCGTCCAGCCACGGACAAGCATCCGCGGTCACGATGAAGAACTGCGACCCGTTCGTGTTCGGGCCGGCGTTCGCCATCGCCAGCACGCCGCGAACGATCTTGTGGTCGTTGTCCTCGTCGTCGAACTGGTAGCCGGGGCCGCCGCTGCCGGTACCCGTCGGGTCGCCGCCCTGGATCATGAAGTCCTTGATGATCCGGTGGAAGATGACGCCGTCGTAGAAGCCGTCACCCGCGAGCTTCTTGAAGTTGGCGACCGTCTTCGGCGCGTCCTCGTCGTAGAGCTCGAGCGAGAGCGTCCCTTCGGTGGTCTGCAGCGTTGCGGTGCTGGGCATCAGTCGAGGAGCCTCACTTCCGAGATTGCCAGCGCCGGACCGGCCGGCGGAGGCGTGGTGAACCAGAGCAGCAGGTGACGGTAGCGACCGGGCGTGAAGTCGATCGTGACCTTGCCGTGGTCGTCGGCCTTGGCCGCCACGTCTGTGACGTCGGTCAAGTGCTTCCAGGCCGGATCGAGGATGTCGGCGGGACGCCCCGCCTCGGCGGCGTAGACCTCGACGCTGAAGCCCGGAGTCGTCGTCTGGATCTCGACCTGGCGAATCGCGCGAGCCGTCTCGAGGTCGTAGTCGATTCCGACACCCATCGCCGGCGGGCCGGGCGCAGTCGAGAACGTGAACGCGGTCTTCGCGTCGTCGTCGTAGCTGTCGGCGGGATCGGTCTGGTCCGTCGCCCGCTTGTACGGGTCGTAGAGGCTCGCGGCCTCGGCCCCGAGCTCGACCTGCTTCGGGCCCGTCGCCTCGGTGGTCGTCGTCTTCGTCGTCGTGGTCTTCGTCGTCGTCTTCGACGAGGACGGCGTCGGCGACTTCGGCACGGGCGGCAGCGTCGCGGTCGTGGCGATCGGCGGCAGCTTCGCCGTGGTCGTCGGCGGCGCGGTGGCCGTCGTCGTCGCAGCGGGTGCCGCCGCCGTGGCAGCCGGCGCGGCGGCCACGGCCGCGGGTGCGGCGACGGCTGCGACCGGAGCCGCGGGATCGTCGGTCAGCGCGGCGTAGCTCGCGGCCCCGGCGCCGAGGACGAGCAGCGCGACAGTCACGGCGATCGTCGTCGCCGCACGGGCCGCGTCACGGCCGCGCCGCGCGTCGCGCCGCCGTGCGCTGCCGCACTCGAGACACCACCCCTGGCCCGCGGCAAGCTGCTCGCCACAGCGCTGGCAGGTGCCCACCGGGACTTCGGCGTCGTTGGCCGGCTGGGGCTCTTGAGCTGATGACTGCACGATCAAAAAGGCTAGAAGAACGAGCCTGCGGGCCCGTTCGGGCGTTTCGCCGTGGCGAACCCCTCTCCTGCGAAACGCATCGATGCGGCCAAGGTTGCGGCGCGCTGGCGATCAAGGCGCGAACACGCACCTGCGGGATGGCTCGGTTCAGCCGGCGAGCTGCAGCGACAGCGGCTGCCCGGCGACGTCGCTGCCCGAGACCTGCTCGACGACGCGCTCGGCCTCTGCCGACGGGACCGACAGCAGGCTGAAGCGCTCGAGCACTCGCACGTCGCGAACCGCCTCGCCGTCGAGCCCGGCGACGTGCGTGACGACGTTGACGAGGTCGCGCACCTCGACGCCGCTGGCACGGCCGGCGTCGGCGATCAGGCGCGTGAACGGCTCGTCGCCGTTGCGCGACAGCTGCGGCTTGGTGTGGCGCGGTGGCTTGAGCGGCTCGACCGGTGTCGGAGCCACCTTCGCGCCCTCGACCCAGGGCGAGATCGAGACGCCGGTGTGCTGCTCGATCGCCTCGAGCTCGCGCTGCTGCTTGGGCTCGACGAAGGTGATCGCCCGGCCCTTGCGGCCGACGCGGCCGGTGCGGCCGATGCGGTGCACGTAGACGTCAGGCGAGACGGGCACGTCGAAGTTGATCACGTGCGTGACCGTCGAGATGTCGAGCCCGCGGGCGGCGACGTCGGTGGCGACGAGGATCGGCACGCGGCCACCCTTGAAGGCCAGCATCACGCCGTCGCGCGAGCCCTGCGACATGTCGCCGTGCAGCGCGCGGACGTTCATGCCGCGGTCGCGCAGCTTGCGGTGAAGCTGGTCGCAGCGGATCTTCGTACGGACGAAGACGATCGCCTGGTCCGGGCGCTCGGCACGCAGCACCTCGCCGAGCATGTCGGGCTTGTCGGCGGTCTTGACCTCGACGCGGAACTGCTCGACCGTGTCGACGGTGAGGTTCGCGGACTGCACCTTGACGTGCACCGGGTCGTAGAGGTAACGATCGGCGAGCTTGCGGATCGGCGGCGGCATCGTCGCGCTGAACAGCGCCGTCTGGCGGCTGTTGGGCGTCGCCGAGAGGATCTTCTCGACGTCCTCGAGAAACCCGAGGTCGAGCATCTCGTCGGCCTCGTCGAGGACGACGAAGCGGCAGTCGTGGAGCACCAGCGACGCGCGCTGCATCAGGTCCATGACGCGGCCGACCGTGCCGACGACGACCTGGCCGCCGGCGCGCAGCTGCGACTGCTGTGAGCGGATCGGCGCGCCGCCGAAGACGGCGACGACGTCGACGCCCTTGCGGGTGCCGTAGGTACGGATCGCCTGTGTGACCTGGATGCAGAGCTCGCGCGTGGGCGTCAACACGAGCGCCTGGACCTCGTTGAGGTCGGGGTCGATCGTCTCCAGCAGCGGCAGGCCGAAGGCGGCCGTCTTGCCGGAGCCCGTCTGCGCCTGGCCGATGATGTCGCGGCCTTCGAGCATCGACGGGATCGCCTGCTCCTGAATCGGGCTCGGCGACTCGTAGCCAACGTCCTCGAGCGCCTGTAGGAGCGGCGCGGAGAGGCCGAGGTCGGCAAATGTGGTCATTCACGCCTCACTCTAGAGGTACGACAGCGGTCCGGCCGCCGCAACGAGCCACCATGCGCACAAGTCGGCCCACCCCTGGGGGCTCGGGTGACCGGCACCCTGGGGAGGTTTCCGGCATCGATCGGCTAGCGTGCCGCCGCCATGGCCCTCACCGTCGTCGGATCACTCGCCTATGACGCCGTCGAGACCCCGTTCGGAAAGCGGGACCGGATGCTCGGCGGCGCCGCAACCCACTTCGCCCTCGCGGCGTCGTTCTTCGACACCGTGCACGTCGTCGGCCCGGTCGGCGACGACTTCGCCGACGAGGACATGGCGGTGCTCGCGACGCGCGGCACCAACGTCGACGACGTCGAGCGCGTCGCCGGCGGCAAGACGTTCTTCTGGGCAGGGCGCTACTCGGCGAACCTCAACCAGCGCGACACGCTCGACACGCAGCTCAACGTCTTCGAGACGTTCGAGCCGAAGCTGTCGGACGCGTCGAAGGCGGCCGAGGTCCTGTTCCTCGCCAACATCGTTCCCGACCTGCAGATCCAGGTCCGCGAGCAGTGCGCGGCGGCGAAGTTCGTCGCGATGGACTCGATGAACCTCTGGATCGAGATCGCCCGCGAGCCGCTCGAGCGCGTGATCGGGATGGTCGACTGCCTGATCCTCAACGACGAGGAGATCGAGCAGCTGACGGAGGCGCCCAACCTCGTCCAGGCGGCGCGCCGGGTGCTCGAGATGGGGCCCAGCGTCGTCGTCGCCAAGCAGGGCAAGTACGGCGCGGCGCTGTTCACCGCCGACGACCACTTCTGGGTCCCGGCCTTCCCGCTCGAGACGGTCGTCGACCCGACCGGCGCCGGCGACACCTTCGCCGGCGGCTTCGTCGGCACGATCGCCGCGGCGCTGGCCGCCGGCCGGCCGATCGACATGGGGCTGCTGCGCGGCGCGATGGCCTACGGCACGGCGCTGGCCTCGTTCAACGTCGAGGAGTTCGGCACCGAACGTGTCGCTCGCCTGACCCCGGGCGAGATCCCCGCGCGGATCGCCGAGCTCCAGCGGATCACGAGCTTCACAGACCACGGCGTGGCGCTGCGCCACTGACCGCGGCGCAGCGCCCGATTTCTGGCGCGCGGACGGGCCGGTACACGAGGTACGCTCGCCCTGTGGGATGGACGTTCTTCTGGCTGATGGTCGTGCTCAAGGTGCCGATCGCCGGGCTCTTCTACATCGTCTGGTGGGCCGTGCACCAGACCGACGAGGACCCCGTCTCGGACGGTGACGGCGGAAGCGGCGTGCCGCCGCACCCGTCGCCCTCGCCACGACGTGGCCCGTGGCCGCGCCGGCGCGGACCGCACGGCGCGCCGGCACAGCAGCAGCCGGCCCCGCGGACGCGGACGCCGGTCCACGCGCGCGGCGTCAGCGCCGAGCGTCACTAGCCGCCGGCAGGGCGTCCGAGCACGCCGGGCACGGCGCCTGACAGACTGCCCACACATGCCCGTCCTGTCCGATGGCACCATCCGCCGGCTGATCGCTGACGGCCGCGTCACGATCACGCCGTGGGACGACGCGATGGTCCAGCCGGCCAGCGTCGACCTGCGGCTCGGCCCGTCGTTTCGCGTCTTTCACAACTTCCGCGTCGAGTCGATCGACCTCGCCGAGCCACCGACGAACCTGACCGAGCTGATCGAGATCACGCCGGACGAGCCGTTCGTGATCCACCCCGGCGAATTCGTCCTCGGCAGCACCGCGGAGTACGTCGAGCTGCCCGACGACCTCGTCGCGCGGATCGAGGGCAAGAGCTCGCTTGGGCGCCTCGGCCTGATCGTCCACGCGACGGCCGGTTTCGTCGATCCCGGGTTCAGAGGCACGCTGACGCTCGAGATCACGAACCTGACGCGGGTCCCGATCAAGCTCTGGTCCGGCAAGCCGATCGCGCAGCTGTCGTTCATGACGCTCGACGAGGCGGCCGAGCGCCCGTACGGGCACCCGGAGCTGGGCTCGCACTACCACGGCCAAGTCGAGGCGACCGAGAGCCGATACGAGGGTGGCCCGGCCCGCCACTGAGCGCCGATCCGCGCCGCCGCTGTATAGGATCGCCCGATGCTGTCGCTCCTCGCCGCCGAGGCCGCCGAGTCATCGAAGACGCTGTTCTACGTCCTCGGCGGGCTGCTCGCCGGATGGGCCGTCGTTCTCACCGTGCTCGGCATGTCGCGCGCGGACTTTCCCACGAGCGACTCAGGCGCTCGCGGCGTGATGGCGATCACCGCCGTGTTCGTGGTAGCGGCGATGGCCGCCGCGGTCATCACCGGCTGAGTCGCGGCGCCGGCCCGGCGCGCCACCGAGGCCTGCCGCTCCCTACGATGGTTGGTCGAACGTTGGCCGCCGCTTCGAAGGAGCACCATGGCAGAGACCCTGACCGTCACCGACAACCGCACGGGCGAGACGTACGAGATCCCGATCACCGACGGGACCGTCCGTGCGCTCGACCTCCGTCAGATCAAGAACGGTGACGACGACTTCGGGCTGATGACGTACGACCCGGGGTTCACGAACACGGCGTCGACGCGCTCATCGATCACCTACCTCGACGGCGAGGCCGGGACGCTCGAGTACCGCGGCTACCCGATCGAGCAGCTCGCCGAGCAGTCGACGTACCTCGAGGTCGCCTACCTGCTGGTCAACGGCGAGCTTCCGACGGAGACCGAGCTGGCCGACTGGACGCACCAGATCACGGTCCACACGTTTGTCCACGAGAACGTCAAGCGCTTCATGCAGGGCTTCCGCCACGACGCCCACGCGATGGGGATGCTCTGTGGGTCGGTCGGCGCGCTGTCGACCTTCTACCCGGACGCGAACGCGATCCACGACGCCGACAACCGTCACATCCAGACGATCCGGCTGATCGCGAAGATGCCGACGCTGGCCGCGTTCGCCTACCGCCACGCGATGGGGATGCCGTACGTCTATCCCGACAACGACCTCAACTACGCGGCCAACTTCCTGTCGATGATGTACAAGATGACCGAGCTGCGCTACGAGCCGGATCCTCGCCTCGTCCGCGCGCTCGACATCCTCTTCATCCTCCACGCCGACCACGAGCAGAACTGCTCGACGAACGCGGTCCGCGCGATCGGCTCCTCGCAGGTCGATCCCTACTCGGCGATCACCGGCGGCATCGCCGCTCTCTACGGCCCGCTCCACGGCGGCGCCAACGAGGCCGTGCTGCGGATGCTCCAGCGGATCGGCACGACCGACAACGTGCCCGGCTTCATCGCCGGCGTCAAGGACGGCAAGGAGCGCCTGATGGGCTTCGGCCACCGGGTCTACAAGAACTACGACCCGCGGGCGAAGATCATCAAGAAGGCGGCCGAGGACGTCTTCGAGGTCACCGGCACGAACCCGCTGCTGAAGATCGCGCTCGAGCTCGAGAAGGTCGCGCTCGAGGACGAGTACTTCATCAAGCGCAAGCTCTACCCGAATGTCGACTTCTACTCGGGGCTGATCTACGAGGCGCTGGGTCTGCCGACCGAGATGTTCCCGGTGATGTTCGCGATTCCGCGGACCAGCGGCTGGATCGCGCAGTGGCTCGAGCTCGTCGGCGACAAGGAGCAGAAGATCGCTCGCCCGCTGCAGATCTACACGGGCGAACGCAACCGCGCCTACGTCCCCGTCGGCCAGCGCGGCTGACCACGACACGACGCATCTGGTCGGCGGCTCGGCGTACGCTGCGCCGATCGCCGGCTACCGCGTCACCGTTCGCATCGGGTCGCGCATCGAGCGCGACCGGCCCTCCTCGCTCGGCTCCGCGCTCGACCTGCTCGAGCGCCGCGTGCGTGACGCCGCCGCGACCGTCAGCGGCGAGACGCGAACCGCCTTCGGCCGCACCTATGAGCCGGCGCAGCAGGTGACGGCTCGCGGGGAGATCGCGATCCCCGGCCGCCTGACGCGCCCGCGCGCCGGCATCGACGTCCGCGGCGACGGCTCGGCCGAGGCGTGGATCGGGCGCCTGCGCCGCCGCGTCATCGCCCGCGAGCTCGGCGAGGACGCCTACGCCGCGTTGCGGCGCGAGCTGGGCTGAGCGCCCGCCGCCGTCAGCACGAGCGTCGCGCCGTTGCGCCGCAGCCACGCCTGCGGGCCTCGATAGCCCGGGCAGTGCCGCTCGACAAGCGCCCAGAAGCTGGGCGAGTGATCGAGGTGGCGCAGGTGGCAGGCCTCGTGCCAGATCACGTAGTCGAGCACCTCCTCGGGCGCCAGCAGCAGCCGCCAGTTGAAGCTCATCGTGCCCGCCGCCGAGCATGAGCCCCAGCGGGTCCGCTGGTTGCCGATGCGCAGTTGCGCGTAGCGCACGCCGATCGCCTCCGCGGCGGCGGCAAGCCGCGGCTCGATCTCGTCTTTGGCGGCGCGCCGGAACCAGCGCTCGATCGCCGGCTCGGGGTTGCTCGCCGGCACGTACAGGACGTCTTCCCGGCGAAACGCCCGTGTCCGGCCCGGGTCGGCGACGAGTCGCAGCGTCGCACCGAGGAACGGCACCGTTTCCCCACGCCGCTCGACTCGCGTCCGCACGCTCGCGGCATCGGCCAGCCGGCGCTCGATCCACGGGCGCAGCTCCTCGACCGCCGCCGCCGCCTCGCGCGCACGGGCACGCCGTGGCAGGACGACCTCGACCGCCCCGACTGGGTCGACGGTGACGCGCACGCGACGGGCGCGATCGGAGCGACGAATCGTGTAGGCGATGCCCGGCGCCACGGCGGACGAGCGTAGTCGTCGCACCGGCGCCGTCGCCCCGCCTGGGATGATGCCGCCATGCCTCGATCGTCCGTCCGCCTGCCGGCCGATGTGCGCCCACCGTTCGAGGTCTATCTCAACGGCGTGCGCCAGGAGCTCGGCGCCGACTACCACGTCGCCGGCGCGACGCTGATCTTCGACCGCGAGCTGCGCAAGGACAAGATCAGCGGCTGGCGCTGGTTCCTCGGCGCCTGGGGCGTCGGCACCTACCGGCAGAACGACTCGGTCGATGTCAGCTACCACGGTGCCGACGGGACGCCGCGGCTGCTCGAGGCGCTCGACATCGAAGCGAGCGGCGAGTCCAGCTAGGCAGCGCCGAGCGACGGCGCGCGGCGCTCGAGGCTCGCCCAGGGCGCGATCAGCCGCAGCGCGCTGAGGATCGCCCGCGTCGCCGGCGAGCGATTCAGCGTGTAGAAGTGGATCCCCGGCGCGCCGCCGGCGAGCAGCTCGGCGCACTGCAGCGTCGCGTAGGAGACGCCGAGATCCATCACGGCGTCGTCGTCGCCCTCGCGCGCGTGAAGCTCGCTCAGCAGCCGCGCCGGTATCGACGCGCCGCACATCTCGGTCATCCGCGTCAGCTGCGAGATGTTCGTGATCGGCATGATCCCGGGGACAATCGGGACCTCGATGCCGATCGCGCGAGCCCGCTCGACGAAGTCGAAGTAGCGCCCGTTGTCGAAGAACAGCTGCGTGATCAGGAAGCGCGCGCCGGAGTCGACCTTCCGTTTCAGGTGCCGCAGATCATCCTCGGCGCTGGTCGCGTGGACGTGCGTCTCAGGGAACGCCGCCGCACCGATCGAGAACGGGTAGTCGGCGGCGATCAGCTCGACGAGCTCGCTCGAGAACTCGAGCCCGTCCTCGGTCTTGGTCCAGACGTCGCCGCCGCCGGGCGGATCGCCACGAAGCGCGAGCACGTTGTCGACACCGGCGGCGGCCATCTCGTCAAGCGTCTCGCGCAGCTCGGCCACGGTCGCGTTGACGCAGGTGAAGTGCGCCAGCGCCTCGAGCCCGTAGTCGCCCTTGACGCGCCGGACGATCTCGATCGTCTTGTCACGCGTCGCGCCGCCGGCGCCGTAGGTCACCGAGACGAACGCTGGCTCGAGCGCCCGCAGCTCCGCCAGCGCGGCGAACAGGTTGCGCTCTCCCTCCTCGGTCTTGGGCGGGAAGAACTCGAACGAGAACAGCGGCGCCTCGGCGCTGCCGTATGCCTCATCGATCCTCATGGCAGGGCACGGTAGCACGACCTTGACAGAGTCATGTCAAGGATTGGGTCGGCCGCCGCCGGCGAAAGCACCGCAGGCCCGCCACCGCTGAGAGAATGCGGCCCGTTCAGCGCCGTGCGACGTAGACTCAAGCGCCGATGCAGTCGGCCGTCCGCGTCTCCGCCCGATCCCGCACACCGCTCCTCCAGGCGTGATGGGCAAGCGCGGCCGCGCACGTGGCGGCGGCGGCAAGCTGCGCGCCCAGCCATCCGAGTACCGCGACGCCGACGGCAACGTGCTCGTCCTGCGCGGGTCGATGTCGCCGCTGACCCGCCGCCGCTACGCGGGGATCCTGCACGATCAGAGCAAGTCGGTCGACGACTCGTGGCAGCGCGGCGTCGAGTTCCTCTTCGAGCGCCTCGCCGTGCGCTGGGTCGTGCACGAGGTTCCGACCGAGGGCGAGCAGCAGCTGCTGCTGCGCTATCGGATGGCGTCGCAGGACGAGCGCCGCTGGATCCGCGACACGCTCCGCGAGCACCTGGCGACCCACTTCCCCGACATCGAGGCGCCATGAGGCCCGCCGTCCGATGACCGTCGACGCCGCACGCATGGCCGACTTGCTGACGGGCTACTGCCTCGAGGTCAAGGAGCGCGAGCACGTCATCGTCCGCTCCAGCGTCGCCGGCGCGCCACTCATGCTCGAGCTCCAGCGCGCGATCCTCGAGCGCGGCGCCTGGCCCGTGCTGCGGACCGAGCTGCCCGGCCAGACCGCCAACTTCTACGCGCACGCGCAAGACATGCACCTCGATGACGTCGCCGCGCTCGACTACGACGAGGCGAAGCGAGCGAGCGCCGTGCTCGGGATCCAGGCACCGGTCGACAGCAACGAGCTCGCGGGCGTCGACCCGACCCGGATCGCTCGCTACACGCGTGCTCGCCGCGAGCTCCGCGAGCAGGCGATGAAGCGCCGCTGGTGCTCGACGCTGTGGCCGACCGCCGCCGGCGCCGTGCGCGCCGGGATGTCGCTCGAGGAGTTCGAGCGGTTCGTCTCGCGGGCGCTCTTCCTCGATCAGCCCGACCCCGTCGCTTCGTGGGGCCAGCTCAGCAGCTTCCAGGCGCAGCTGATCGAGCGCCTGCGCCATGCCGGCGAGATCCGGATCGAGTCCTCGGGCACCGACCTCACGCTCAACGTCCGCAAGCGGACGTGGGTCAACTCCGACGGCCGTCGCAACATGCCCAGCGGCGAGATCTTCACCGGTCCGGTCGAGGACAGCGCCAACGGCCGCATCCACTTCGACATTCCCTCGGGACCACCCGGGATCGACGTGCGCGGCGTGACGCTCGAGTTGCGTGACGGCGAGGTGATGTCGGCGACCGCCGAGCAGGGCGAGGACTACCTGCGCGCGGCGCTCGCGACCGACGATGGTGCCCGGCGGCTCGGCGAGCTCGGGATCGGCACCAACTTTGGCATCGACCGCCCGATCGGCGCGATCCTCTTCGACGAGAAGATCGGCGGCACCGTGCACCTCGCGCTCGGGCGCTCGTACCCCGAAACCGGTGGCAAGAACGTCAGCGGCCTGCACTGGGACCTTATCTGCGATCTGCGTCCCGGCGGCCGCATCACCGCGGACGGCGTGCTGATCTGCGAGAACGGGCGCTTCGTCGCGCCGTGACGAGACTGCCGCGGTCAGTCGCCGGACGTGATGTGGTGCGTCAGCGCGCGCAGCGCCGGGCCCAGGCCGTCGGCGACGGCGTAGTCGTGCGCGACCGCGCCGCGAACGGTCGCCGTCGACCGCAGCACGAGCAGCCCAAGGCCGGCGAGCGTGCGCACGTGATAGCTGACGACGCCGAGCGGGAGACGCAGTTCACGGGCCAGCGTGACCGGCCGTTGGAGCTGGTCGCCGGCCTCGGCGCAGGCGAGCAGGATGCGCGCCCGAGCCGGGTGACCGACGGCGCGGCCGAGGCTGACGAGCCGTTCGACGCGAGGGTCGGGAGCGAACGCCGGGAGGTCACCAGACGAGCTTTCGTGAGTGCCGAAGGATTCCATGAGCAGATGATACCTATAAGCGTCTTCACGGTCTCAGACGCAGTCAATACCGGCCCCGGCGGACGCCTCCAGACGCCTGTCGGACGGCCGTTGTCACGGTACTCATAGGCTGTGGACTGCCGGCCTGCGCGCCGCAACGGTGCTGCCGTGGTTCAGCGCTCATCGGCACACGCGGCACTCGGCAGGGCGATCCGTGACCTTCGCACCGAGCAGTCGGTTTCGCAGGAGGAACTCGCCCATCGCAGCGGCATGCACCGGACCTACCTGGGCGGCATCGAGCGCGGTGAGCGCAACCCGTCGTACACCAACATCCTCCGTATCGCGGGGGCGCTCGACGTCACGGGCTCGGCGCTGCTGGCCGCCGCCGAGCGCCGCCAGCCCTGATGCCGAGCCGGCCGCGACGACGAGCGGCAACGCGCCAGCGGCAACATTCGCGCAGCTTTCTCACCGATTTGCACAGGTTCATCAGTACCGGTGATCGAATTGCTCCCGTCCATAGCGTTTTGTGGAGGTTCAGTCGCCCAGAACACGTATGAATTCCCCCGTGCTGACAGGGAAGTCAAATGTGGCGGCCTGACGACGGGGCGTTGCATGGCGGGGCCGACGGTGAGCTGCCGCGGGTGGAAGACCTGCGGATCCTCGTCGTCATCGACCAGCAGACCTGCATCGACCGGCTGCGCGACGCCTTCGCCTCCTCGGGCTTCGGCAATGTCGAGAGCACGACCGACGCAGACGCGATCGACGGGATGACCGACCCGCCCGACCTGATCGTCCTCAAGATGGCGCTGCCCGGAACCGGCGGTCTCGCCGTGCTCGAGCGGCTACAACCACAGATCCAGGCCGAGGTCAGCCTTCCGGTCGTCGCGTTGACGGAAGGCGCCGGCGAGCGCGACGAGGCGCTCGGAGCCGGCGCTCAAGACTTCGTCCCGGCCCCGGTTGACACGGCCGAGCTCGTCCGGCGAGTTCGCCAGCAGCTCGAGTTGCGCGCTCTCAGGCTTGTACGCAGCGCGAGCGAGCGAGACCGCCGTGATCGCGAGCGAAGCGGCATCGCCGAGCTCGAGGCCGCCCGGCTCGAGGTCGTCGAGCGCCTGGCCCGCGCAGGCGAGTTCCGCGACGACGAGACCGGCGAGCACACGCGGCGTGTCGGCGCGACGGCAGCGCGACTTGCCCTCGCCGCGGGCGTCGACCGCCCCACGGCGCGTGCGATCGGCCTCGCGGCGCCGCTGCACGACATCGGCAAGATCGCCATTCCCGACGCGATCCTGCTGCGACGAGGCCGGCTGTCGCCGGAGGAGATCGAGGTGATGCAGCGGCACACGACGATCGGCGCGCAGATCCTCGACGGCAGCTCGTCACGACTGCTCAACCTCGCCCGCGACATCGCCCTGACGCACCACGAGCGCTGGGACGGCGACGGCTATCCCAGCGGCACGTCCGGCCGCGACATCCCGCTCGCAGGGCGCATCGTCGCGCTCGCCGACGTCTTCGACGCGCTGACGCACGAGCGCCCGTACAAGCAGGCCTGGGAGATCGGTCGCGCCGTCGACGAGGTCGCCGCGCAGGCCGGCCGCCAGTTCGAGCCGGCGCTCGTGACGGCGTTCCTCTCGATCGACCACGCCGCGCTGGTCTGACCGAGCGCCGCGGCGCCACGAGCGCTTCACAGCCGGGCGGCCGGCGCCCACTACCGTGAAGCGCCGATGCGCCGTACCAAGATCGTCGCCACGATCGGCCCCGCCTCGCGTGACGTGGAGGTGATGGTCCGCATGATCGAGGCCGGCATGGACGTGGCGCGGCTGAACTTCAGCCACGCGACGCACGAGATCCATGCTGAGACGGTCGCGCTGCTGCGCGAAGCGTCGAACCGCGCCGGGCGCGAGGTCGCGATCCTCCAAGACCTCCCTGGCCCGAAGCTGCGCATCGGCAAGCTCGAGCCGGGGATCGTCGAACTCAAGCCCGGCGACATCGTGACCTTCTCGTGCGCCAACGGCGACGACGAGGTCGGCGATCACACGCGGATGAGCGTCAGCTGGGCCGGTCTGCCGAGCGCGATCGACCCCGGCGAGGTGCTCTACCTCGCCGACGGCGCGGTTCGTCTTCGCGCCCGCGCCGTTCGCATCGGCGAGGGCGAGGTCGACGCCGAGGTCGAAATCGGCGGCTCGGTCGCTTCGCGCCAAGGGCTCAACATCCCGGGCCCGGCCGACGAGCTCTCGGCTGTGCCGGCCGAGGACTTCGACCACCTGCGCGCCGGCCTGGCGATGGGTGTCGACCTCGTCGCGATCTCGTTCGTGCGGACCGCGGCCGACGTGCTCGCGGTGCGCGAGCACACCACCGTGCCGTTGATCGCCAAGATCGAGAAGCCGCAGGCGGTCGAGAACTGCGAGGAGATCATCCGCACCGCCGACTGCGTCATGGTCGCGCGCGGAGACCTCGGCATCGAGCTGCCGATCGAAGAGGTGCCGATCGTGCAGAAACGGCTGCTGCAGACCGCCGGCCGATTCGCCCGGCCGTCGATCACCGCGACACAGATGCTCGACTCGATGGTCAACGCGTCGCGGCCGACGCGTGCCGAGGTCGCCGACGTCGCCAACGCGATCCTCGACGGCAGCGACGCCGTGATGCTGTCGCAGGAGACCGCCATCGGCGCCTACCCGGTCGAGAGCATCGCGATGATGGCGGCCGTCGCGCGGCAGGCCGAGAAGATCGCGCCGTTCGAGCGCTGGAACGACCTCCGCGTCAAGCGCGACGCGCGCGACCCGGCCTACACGATCGCGCACACCGCCGTCGAGGCAGCGAGCGAGCTCGGGCTCGACGCGCTCGTCGTGCCGACGCTGTCGGGCCGTTCGGCACGGCTCGTCTCCGCACACCGGCCGAGCGTGCCGATCTACGCGCTGTCGCCTCGGGATGACACGGTGCGGCGCTGCAACCTGATGTGGGGCGTCGAGGCGCATTCGATCCGCCACCACGAGATCACCGAGGAGCTGATCGCCGACAGCGCCCTGCGCGTCCTCGAGCTCGGGCTCTGCACGCGTGGGCAGCGGGTCGGGATCACGGCCGGATTGCCGAGCGGCCAGCCGGGCACGACGTCGCTGTTCCAGGTCCAGACGGTCTGAGGAGCCGGATCCCGCCCGCCCGGCGCCGGGGCGGTCAGCCGCGCTCGACGCGCGAGCCGGGGACGATGTCGTCGGAGCCGTCGGGCCAGCGGACCCAGGCCTTGTAGCCACCGTCGTAGTCGTCGCCGAGCAAGATCAGCGTCGCCGGCTCCCCGAGCGCCACGCACGGCTCGTCGCCCTCCTCGTCGAGGCCACGCCAGAGGCGTACGAAGCGGTTCTGCTCGAGTTCGTCGGCGACGGTCGTCGGCACGGTGTGCCCCGGCCTGATCGTCGTCTCCGGCGGCAGCGTCAGCAGCGTGTCCATGATCGAGCTGCGCAGATCCTCGAACGTCGTGTGGCCGGCAGCACGCACGCCGCCGACGGAGCCCTTGAACAGCGTGTCGCCCGTGAAGACCTGGTCGCCGATCAGGAAGCTCAGCATCCCGGCCGTGTGGCCCGGTGTGGGCAGGCCCCGGACCTCGAGGCCGGCGTAGCTGCCGTCGGCGAACGGCTCAGCGCCGTCGATGCCCTCGAGCGGGTCGGCGTAGACGGCAATGCCGGGATAGCGCGCGCGAATCTCGCCGAGCTCGGAGACGTGGTCGCCGTGGTGGTGGGTGAGCAGCACCGCCGTCGGCGTCAGCTCCCGGTTGCTCGCGATCTCGAACAGTGGCTGCATCGGCGAGCCGGCATCGATGAACAGCGCCTCTGCCGACGGGCCGCCGGCGACGAGATACGTGTTCGAGAGGTGCCCGGGGCTCATGGAGCGTTCGATGATCACGGCAACAGGCTCTCACGGGACCGAAAACATGGCGTTTTGGAGGCCTAATGCCACTTTCACATTGCTATCACCATGATCTATCATGATTTGTGATGAGTCGTAGTCGCCATCCGTCTTGGACGAATCCGCTTCCGCGTTCGACACTGATGTCACGCAGTGAAACCAAACGGAGACACGATGTTTGAGACAGCGCCGTTCATCAGCAGCATCTTCAACCTTCGCGCCGACGACGCCGACCTCGCGGACACCCGTCTCGTGGCCCTCGTCAACGAAGCGCGCACGCAGGACGAGCAGTTCGCGATCGGTCGCTCCGCCCGGGAGCGTCTGCGGCTCGTACGCCGCCGCTCCTAGGCAACGCGACACACCACGGCCGGCGCCGCCGCATCCGCGGCCGCGCTACGCCGCGCGGGCCCGGACGTAGAATCCGGGCATGCCGCTGATCCACACCTGCTACCGCATCGGTGACATCGACCGCAGCGTCTCCTTCTACGAGGCGCTCGGCTTCGCGGAGCTCAGGCGGATGAGCCTGCCGGACGGCGCGACGAACGTCTTCATGGGCCTTCCCGGCGACGGCGAGCGGCTCGAGCTTACGTTCAATCCCGGCATCGAGTCGTACGAGATCGGCACCGGCTACGGGCACATCGCGATCACCGCGCCGGACCTCGACGCGACGCTCGCGGAGCTCGCCCGGCAGGGAGTCACGCCGGAGCGCGAGCCCTACACCGTCCGCGACGGCGGCAGCCGGCTCTGCTTCGTCCGCGACCCGGATGGGTACCGGATCGAGATCATCGAGCGGTCGTAGGCGCCAGCATCTCCGCCAGCTTGCGCACGGTGTTCCAGTTGCGCGCCGTCGCGGAGATGCCGAGCTTGGCGCCGGAGAGCGCCTTCCACGCGCGCGACTCGTTGACGCCGGCCGGCGCCCAGATGTAGGCCTCGCGGCCGTCGAAGCGCAGCTGATCGTTCCCGAGGTCGAGCACCTCGATGCGCTTGCGGTCGGCCACCGTCAGCTTCTCCGACAGGAACACGACGAGGTACTTGGCGCCATCGTCGGCGACGTCACCGAGTGGGTCGTGCGCGAGCACGTGATCGATCTCGACAGCCGTCCGAACGAGCACGTCGACGCCGAACCCGAACCGCTCCGGAATGGCGCGCTCGATCTCGGCTGCCGTCGCCTTCGCCCCTTTCGCCGCCGTGAAGACGGCATTGCCGCTGCGCAGATGCGTCGCGACGTCCTCGTAGCCGAGGCCCTCCAGGAGCTCACGCAGGCCCGCCATCGGCAGCTGCTTGTGCTTGCCGACGTTGATCCCGCGCAGGAGAGCGACCTGCCGTGTCTTCGCCGCTGCCACGACCGCCCGGACCCTACCGAGCACCACATCGGGCTGATGCTCGAGCTCGACGTCGGTGACGCGTAGCACCTGGTAGCCCCAGCGTCGCAGCAGGGCATCGCGGCGGCGGTCGCGCTCCTTTCGCGTCGCGCTGCCGTGGTATCTCGAGCCGTCGGTCTCGACGACGATGCGCTCGGCCGTCCAGAGGAAGTCGACCGTCATCCGGCCGACCTTGACGTTCACCGACGGCTGTGGGATCCGTGCCGTACGGCAGAGCGCCAGGAACGTCTCCTCGAGACCGGATCGCGTCGCCGTCGTGCCCGGCTGGTGCCGCGCCAGCGTCATCGCCAGCGACCGGCCGCCGCGCGTCGTCCTCAACGCCGACGCGGTGAGCAGATCGAGATCCACGAGCCCGAGGATCTGCGCCTCGTCCAACGCACGCTCGAGCTGCCGGGCCGACAACGAGGCGGCGAGATCGACGAGTGTCCGCGACGGTGTCGTGATCCGCACCCCATGCAGCGACGTGATCTCATGCTGGTCGAGCCGCACGCGATGGATGCGCAGTGCGCGGCGGTCGGCGCGGCCGCTCGCATTGATCACCGTCACGTCGGCTCGAGCGCTCGCGCTTCGACGAATCCCCCAGGCCGCAGCAGCGGAACCGTGGCTGAGAACGCCGTGGTCACCGCACGCGAGCACGGCGGCGTGCCAGCGCCCAAATCTGCCGAGCGTCCGATGGCCGACGGCGTAGACGCCTCGATGCAGAGGATGGAGACGCCCGGCGCTGACGCGACGACCGACCCCGCTCGAGCTGACGCCGAGCGCGAGCAGCTGACGCCGGCTGATGACGCCGTGCTGTAGCGTCGCCACTTCCGCTATTTGCCAGTCCGTGCCGAGTTCTGCCTGCACAGCGGGAACAAGTCGACACAACCGCCGGGTTCGCCCCGGCGCCGACGGACGACGCGTCGCCTGCCGGCAGCCACGCCCTTGCGCGCCACGTCGCCCCCGCGCCGCCGTCGCGCGTGTTAATCATGGTCGCGTGGCGCAACGCTTCGCCGTGGCCGACCTCGGCTCGAACAGCTTCCGGCTCGTGGTCTACGCCTGGGGCGACGGCCGCTGGCGGCGCATCGACGAGATCTTCGAGGCCGTCCGCATCGGCGCCGGCGAGGACCGGACCGGCGCGCTGTCGGAGGAGGCGATCGCGCGGGCGCTCGCGACGATCGACGTCTTCGCCCACTTCGTGGCGGCCAGCGGGCTGTCGCCGAGCGAGGTCGCCTTCGTCGCGACGAGCGCGATCCGCGAGGCGAGCAACCGCGACGCCTTCCTCGAGCGGGCGCGGGCCGTCGCCGGCACCGCCGTCCGCGTGCTCGAAGGCGACGAGGAGGCGCGCTACGGCTACCTCGCCGCCGTCAACTCGACGACGCTCGCCGACGGCGTGGTGCTCGACCTCGGTGGCGGCTCGATGCAACTCGTCCGTGTCGCGGGACGGCTCGAGGCCGATGCCGCCTCGTGGCCGCTCGGCGCCGTGCGAATGACGGAGCGGTTCTTCGGCGACGACGCGCCGGCGACGCGCAAGCAGCTCGACAAGCTGCGAGCGCACGTCGCCGCGGAGCTCGAGAGCGCCGGCTGGCTCGCGGCGAGCCGGCGGCTCGTCGCGATCGGCGGTACGGCGCGAACGCTCGCGGCGGCCGACCAGCGAGCTCAGGAACTGCCGTCGTTCGGCGTCGGCGGCCACGTGATCGAGGCCGCCGCGCTCGACGAGCTGATCGAGCGGCTTGCCGAGCTGCCGCCGTCGGAGCGTGCGTCGATCCCGGGGATCAAGCCGGCGCGTGCCGACGTGATCCTCGCCGGCGCCGTCGTCGTCCGCGGCGCGATGGAGGCAAGTGGCGTCGACGGCGTCGAGGTCACCGAGGCCGGGCTGCGCGAGGGAATGTTCTTCGAGCGCCTGATCGACGCCGACCCGCCGCTGCTCGAGGACGTGCGCCAGGAGAGCGTCTACAACCTCGCCGCGCAGTACGACATCGACGTCCCCCACGCGCGCCACGTCGCGGAACTCGCGACGACGCTGTTCGACGAGCTCGCCGCAAGCGGCCTGCACGACGGTGACCCGATCGAGCGCGAGCTGCTGTGGGCGGCGTGCCTGCTGCACGACATCGGCATGGCGGTCAACTACGACGATCACCACAAGCACACGCGCTACCTGATCCTCAACGGCGGCCTTCCGGGCTTCACGCCGCGCGAGGTCGCGCTGATCGCCCAGGCGACCCGCTATCACCGCAAGGGCATGCCGACGTTCGGCGAGCTGGCGCCGCTGATGACGGCTAAGGGCGACGCGGCGCTGCTCGACCGCGCCGCACTGCTGCTGCGTCTCGCCGAGGACCTCGAGCGCTCGCGCGACCAGAGCGTCCGCAGCGCCCACGCCGAGGTCGAGGACGGCGAGGTCCGGCTGCAGCTGGTCGCCGACGGCGACGTCCGCGTCGCCCGCTG
This sequence comes from Solirubrobacteraceae bacterium, assembly GCA_035650375.1. Classification (GTDB taxonomy): domain Bacteria; phylum Actinomycetota; class Thermoleophilia; order Solirubrobacterales; family Solirubrobacteraceae; genus BP-464. The sequence goes on from DASRHW010000070.1 coordinate 20,330, forward strand.
GGCCGCGTCACGCGAGCAGCAGCTGTTCGAGCGCGCCTTCGACCGTACGCTCGACGTCGGGCGCTGACTCGAGGGGCCCGGGCCCCTCGTCCCCGCTGCCTAGATCTCGCGGGCGGTGTACTGATCGCCGCTGACGGAGGTCGTCGAGACCGCCTCGACGATGTCGCTGCTCTCGGCCTCTTCCTCGAGCTCCTCATGCCCACCGTCGCAGAGGATGCGGAAGTTGCCCGACATGCCGCCGTCGGTCTGGACGACGATGCCCGGCAGGATCGTCTCGCCCTCGTCGAAGCCGAGCCGCTCGAGGTCGAAGTGCGCGAGCCCGATGCCCCAGGCCGTGCACTCGTTGTTCTGATCGTGGGCGTTGACCCCGATCTGAAACGCCTGGAGGTTCTTCGCGACTTTGGACGTGGTGTCCACGATGCTCAGGATAGACGCAGACGGATCGCCGCCACCAGCGATTCGATCGTCGGGCAGGGGATCCCGTGGCGAGCGGCGGCACGCAGCACCGCCCCCGGAATCGCGTCGAGCTCGGGCTCGCGCCCTTCGGCGACGTCCCGGTGCATCGACGACGTGAAGTCCGGCTCGACCTTGTCGATCTCCGTCAGCACCGGCCCGGCGGCGATCGTCGCGCCCTCCGCCTGGGCGGCGGCGACCGTCTCGCGGACGCAGCCTTCGAGCGCCACGCGCTGGCGCGGGTGTGCGCGGATCGCGCCGAGCGTCGCGTCGAAGGCGGTCGTCGTGCACGCGAGCGCGTTGATCCGCACGAGCTTGCCCCACATCACGTCGGCCTCGCTGTCGCCGACCTTCGTCGGCAACTCGGCCCCACGCAGCAGGTGCGCCGCCGCCTGCACGTCGTCCGTCGCCGGCGCCATGTCGATTCGCAGCCCCGCGCTCGTGTGCTCGATGACGCCCGCCGACGGGCGGTCGGAGGCGACGCGGATCGTCGCGGCGCAGACACGACCGGGCCAGCGCTCGCGGAGCACGGCGAGGTGGTCGAGGCCGTTGAGCAGCGGAACGACCAGCCGTGGCGTGCCGATGATGCGCTCGAGCGCGGCCGTGAGCCCCTGCGCCTTCGTGGCGACGACGAGCAGGTCGACGTCGTGATCGAGCCGCGCCGTCGTTCGTGGCCACGCGGCGAAGTCGCCGAGCCGGACCGAGTGGATCCGCAGGCCGTCGCGAGCGATCCGCTCCGCGGTGTCCTCGCGCGCGACGACCGTCACGTCGATCCCGGCGCGGTCGAGCGCGCCCGCGACAAGCCCGCCGACGCCGCCCGGCCCGAGGACGGCGACCGAGCGCACGTCCACCTACAGGCGCGCGTCGATCCGCGCGACGTTGCGACGCGGGCCGCCGACCGATCCGGATCCCGGCCCGACGATGTCCGGCCCGTGGTCGCCCGAGCCGACGAGGCGGTCGCGCTCGAGGATCCCGCGGTCCTCCTTCGCCATGCGCGTGCCGGCGAGGGCGATGACCAGCAGCGCGGCATCGGCGATGTGGTCGGCAGTGTTGACCGGTACCAGCCCGAAGATGTCATCGCCGTCGATCAGCCCGGCGATCAGCGCGACGAGCGCCGCGAACGCGATCGTCCGCCAGGCGGCACGTGTCGCCGCGCGGCTCGCAGCCGCGGCGAGCAGCAGCAGGCCCGCAGCCAGATGGGCGATGTTCGACCAGCCGTTGACCTCGAACCCGAGCAGCGATCCGTGGTCGAGGCCGGTGCCGGTGTCGAAGCTCGAGCTCGCGATGAAGCCGAGGCTGCCGGCGGCGAGCAGGACCAGGCCCACGAGGCCCGCGAGCTTCTGCGCCTGCGTCACCGGCGCCGGAACATGGGTGATCCCCGCGGCGGGCGTCACATCGGGTCCGGGGGCGGTTGCTTCGGCGGCCATCTGCGGCATCGTGCCAGGCCGCGGCCGATAACGTCCCGACGATGACCGTCGAGAGCTCGATCCTCGCCCGCGGGCCATGGGACGCGAGCCAGGTCGAGGCGCGCTGGCAGACGCAGCACTTCGAGCCGTCCCCGGAGCGAGCCCAGGCAGCCGACGAGGCAATGCGCGCGCTGCGCGAGCGGGGGTCGCCGAGCCACGACGGGACCGCCGCCCGGCTCGTCTCCCACAGCGTCGAGGGCGACCGCCTCGTCGTCGACCTGCAGCCCATCCGCTGGGGCCTGCGCCTGGTGGAGGACGACGCCTCGGAGAGCTTCTCGGCGATCTGCCTGACGCGCGCCGCCGACGGCCGCTGGCTCGCGGGACGCCGCGCCCAGTGGCTCGCCTCGTGGCCCGGGCGCTGGGCGCTGGGCGCCGGCGGCGCGGTCGATCCGTTCGAGAGCCCGATCGACACCCTCGCCCGCGAGCTGCGCGAGGAGTGGAGCGTCGAACCGGTCCGCGTACACGGCGAGGCCCTGGTGATGCTGCCGCAGCGGATGGCGCTGTTCATCGGGCAGGCGTGGCTCGCGGAGGGCGCCGAGGTCGTCGCCGACCACGAACACGACGAGTGGGCCTGGTGGCCCGCCGACGTCGACAGCTGGCCGCGGGAGGCCGACGAGCGCTGGCAGGCCTTCGCTCGCCTGGTCGACACCGAGCCCGGCTCGTGACCGCGCTTGAAGGCTCGCCGCGCCCGGCGCGCGGCAGATGGCTCACCTTCGACCACGTCAAGTGGGCGTCCTTCGCCCACTCCACCGTCTACGCGTGCCTGCTGATCTGCTGGGCGGTGCCCGGCTGGCACTGGGGCGAGATGGTCTTCGGCTTCGCGCACGGCATCGGATGGTTCGTGATGTGCGCGCTCTGTCTCGCGGCGCTCCACCGTCGCGTGATCCCGCTCTACGTCGCCGTCTGCGTGGCAGTTATCGGGGCGATCGGCCCGTTCGTCGGCTCAGCTGCGTTCTTGCGCGAACAGCGCGCTAGAGTCCAGAGAAATGGCCGTGAACACAACCGTTCAGGTGACCATGCCCGCGATGGGCGAGTCGGTCACTGAGGGGACAATCCTTGAGTGGCACAAGGGAGAGGGCGACTCGGTCGAGGCCGACGAAACCCTCGTCGAGATCTCGACCGACAAGGTCGACGCCGAGGTCCCCGCTCCCGTAACGGGCACGGTCGTCAAGCTGCACGCCGCCGAGGGCGAC
>DASRHW010000071.1:0-6069 GCA_035650375.1 Solirubrobacteraceae bacterium
CTCAAGGAGGCCGGCGAGACCGGCGCCGACGACGAGCGCCGCGCCGAGCAGGAGCTGCAGAAGACGACGGACGCCCGCGTCGCCGAGCTCGATGCCGCCTTGAAGACCAAGGAAGAGGAGCTCATGGAGGTCTAGGACCTCCGGCGCTCGACTCGTGCCCGACGTTCCCCGCTACGTCGCGATCATCACCGACGGCAACGGTCGCTGGGCCGAGTCTCGTGGGCTACCGCCGCTCGAGGGCCACGAGGCCGGCGCCGACGTCGTCAAGGCGCGCCTGCGCGACGCCGCCGACCTCGGGATCGAGGAGCTGACGGTCTACTCGTTCTCGACCGAGAACTGGTCGCGTCCCGCGGAGGAGGTGGCTGGGCTGATGCGGATGTTCGCCCAGCGCATCGACCGCGAGACTCCCGAGCTGCGCGACGAGGGCGTGCGGATGCGCTTCGTCGGCCGGCGCGAGGGTGTCTCGGGCGCACTGCTCGAGCGGATGGAGTGGGCCGAGCGCGAGACGGCCGGCGGCACCGCGATCACGCTCTTCGTGGCCTTCAACTACGGTGGCCGGGCGGAGTTGCTCGATGCCGCCGCGCGCTACGACGGTGGCGGCGAGGAGGCGTTCCGCGACTTGCTCTACGCGCCCGAGATGCACGACCCGGACCTCGTCATTCGCACCAGCGGCGAGCAGCGCCTCTCGAACTTCCTGCTGTGGCAGTCGGCGTACTCGGAGCTCGTCTTCTGCGACGAGCTGTGGCCCGACTTCACCCGTCAGGCGTTCGAGCGGGCGCTCGGCGAGTACGCGGGGCGCGCGCGCCGCTTCGGAGGCCGCTGATGCCCCAGATCCCACGCGGATCGGGCGGGCAGCGAGCGCGGCGACCAGCGGCGAGTGTCGTGTCATCGGATCTCGGCCCACGTGTCCTGACCGCGATCCCGGCAGCCTTCATCGGCGTGGTGCTCGTCTGGCAGGGCGGGTTGCTGTTCACGGTCGGCGTCGCCGTGCTCGGCCTGGTGTGCCTGCATGAGCTCTACGCGATGTTCGATCGCGCCCATCCGGTGCGCCTCGCCGGCTTCCTGGCGCTGCTCGGGATGGTCTTCGCCGCCCACTACGGCGACTCGTTCTCCGTCATGGGCGTGATGGCGCTGGCGGTGCCGGTGACGTTCCTGCTCGCCACCCGGCAACCGCGCGGCGGCGCGCCGGCGGTCTCCGTCACGCTGCTTGGCGTCGGCTGGGTCGCGCTGGCGCTGGCGCACGCGGTGCTGCTACGCGACCTGCCGCACGGCGACGGCATTCTCGTCGGTGTCCTCGTCGGCACGTTCCTCGGCGACACTGGTGCCTATCTCGGCGGTCGCGCCTTCGGCGTGACGCCGCTGGCGCCACGGATCTCGCCGAACAAGACCGTCGAAGGCCTCGTCATCGGGTTCGTCGTGGCGGTCGCTGCGGTCTGGTTCACCGGGCTCTACCAGAACTGGCTCAGCGGACAGCAGGCGCTGCTGCTGGGCGCCGCGGTCGCGGTCGCGGCGCCACTCGGCGACCTCTTCGAGAGCTACCTCAAGCGCGACGCCGGGACGAAGGACACCGGGCGCTTCTTCGGCCCGCACGGAGGCGCGCTCGACCGGCTCGACGCGGCGATGTTCGCCGTCGTCGCCGGGTTCTACGTCTGGTCAGCTATGGCCTAGGCATCGCTCGGGGAGGATCAGGTCGACGCTGCGCGTGCCTTGCGGGCGACCTTGACGCGGTCGGTCTTGTCGAGCACGACCTTGCGCAGGCGAACGGCGTCCGGCGTCACCTCGACGCACTCGTCGTCGCGCAGGAACTCCAGCGCCTGGTCGAGCGACAGCACGCGGTGCGGGACGAGCCGCACGAGCACGTCGGCGCCGGCGGAGCGGATGTTCGTCAGGTGCTTCTCGCGCACCGCGTTGACATCGAGGTCGTCCGCGCGGGCGTTCTCGCCGACGACCATGCCCTCGTAGACGTCCTCGCCGGGACCGACGAACAGCGTGCCGCGCTCCTGCAGGTTCATCAACGCGAACTGCGCCGTCGTGCCACGGCGGTCGGCGACGAGCGCTCCCGTCGGGCGCGTGCGCAGCTCGCCGAACCACGGCGACCAGCGGTCGAAGACGTGGTGCAGGATGCCGGTACCGCGGGTCTCGGTGAGGAACTCGGTGCGGAAGCCGATCAGGCCGCGGGCGGGGACGAGATACTCCATCCGCACCCAGCCGGTGCCGTGGTTGACCATCTGCTCGAGCGCGCCTTTACGCAGCGCCAGCAGCTGCGTGACGACGCCGACGTAGTCCTCGGGGACGTCGATCGCGAGCCGCTCGACGGGCTCGTGGACCTTGCCGTCGATCTCGCGCGTGAGCACCTGCGGCTGGCCGACGGTCAGCTCGAAGCCCTCGCGGCGCATGATCTCGACGAGGATCGCCAGCTGTAGCTCGCCGCGGCCCTGGACCTCCCAGGCGTCGGGGCGCTCGGTGTCGTTGACGCGCAGTGAGACGTTGCCGATCAGCTCGGCGGCGAGCCGGTCCTGGACCTGGCGCGCGGTCAGCTTCGAGCCGTCGCGGCCGGCGAGGGGAGACGTGTTGATGCCGATCGTGATCGACAGCGAGGGCTCGTCGATCGTGATCACGGGCAGCGGGCGCGGGTCGTCGACGTCGGCGAGCGTCTCGCCGATCGTGACCTCCGGGATGCCGGCGACGGCGATGATCTCCCCGGGGCCGGCCTCCTGCGTCTCGACGCGATCGAGCGCCTCGGTGATGTACAGCTCGGCGACGGTGGCGCGGGTGACCGTGCCGTCCGTGCGGCACCAGGCGATCTGCTGGCCCTTGCGGATCGTGCCGTTGTGGACGCGGCAGAGCGCGAGGCGCCCGAGGTACGGCGAGGCGTCGAGGTTGGTGACGTGCGCCTGGAGCGGATGCCCCTCCTCGTACGCCGGCGCCGGGATGTGCTCCACGAGCAGGTCCATCAGCGGCTTGAGGTCGTCGGCCAGCGCGTCGGGCTCGAGCCCGGCCTGGCCGGTCTTGGCGTTCGTGTAGACGATCGGGAACTCGATCTGCGACTCGTCGGCGCCGATGTCGAGGAACAGCTCATAGACCTCGTCGAGGACCTCCGCGATGCGCGCGTCGGGGCGGTCGACCTTGTTGATCACGAGGATCACGGGAAGCTTCGACTCGAGCGCCTTGCGCAGGACGAAGCGCGTCTGCGGCAGCGGGCCCTCGGACGAGTCGACGAGCAGCAGCACGCCATCGACCATCGTCAGGCCGCGCTCGACCTCGCCGCCGAAGTCGGCGTGGCCCGGCGTGTCGATGATGTTGAGCTTGACGCCGTCGTAGGGGACCGCCGTGTTCTTGGCGAGGATCGTGATCCCCTTCTCACGCTCGAGGTCCATCGAGTCCATGACGCGGTCGTTGACGTCCTGGTTGGCGCGAAACGCGCCGGACTGCCAGAGCATCGCGTCGACGAGCGTCGTCTTTCCGTGATCGACGTGGGCGACGATGGCGACGTTCCGGACGTCGTTGCGAAGAAGGCGGGGCATTCGGCCCCGTACGCTAGGGGCCGTGGCGCGCCGCCTTCTCCTTCTCGGATCGACCGGATCGATCGGCACGCAGGCGCTCGAGATCCTCGCGCGGCAAGCGGCGGGCTCCGACGGCTTCGAGCTCGTCGGCCTGTCAGCCGAGCGCTCGTGGGAGGCGCTGATCGAGCAGGCGGAGCTGCACGGCGTCAAGCGGATCGCGCTGGCCGATCCCGACGCCGCGGCCCGAGCGCAGGAGGCCTGGGCCGGCGGTGAGGTGCTCGTCGGGGCCGAGGGCCTCGTCAGGCTCGTCGTCGAGTCCGACGCCGACCTCGTGCTCAACGCCCTCGTCGGCAGCGCCGGGCTCGGCCCGACGGTGGCGACGCTGGGGGAGGGCATCGACCTCGCGCTCGCGAACAAGGAGTCGCTCGTCGTCGGCGGCGAGCTCGTGATCGCCTTGGCCGAGGCGACCGGCGCAAAGATCATCCCGGTCGACTCTGAGCATTCGGCGCTGCACCAGCTGATCGGCGGCGAGCAGCTGGGGGCCGTCACGAAGCTCGTGCTGACGGCGTCCGGAGGGCCCTTCCGCGGCCGCTCGCGCGCCGAGCTCGAGTCCGTCGCCGTCGCCGACGCGCTGCGTCACCCGACCTGGGAGATGGGCGCGAAGATCACGATCGACTCGGCGACGCTGATGAACAAGGGCCTCGAGCTGATCGAGGCGCACCACCTGTTCGGGACGCCGTACGAGCGGATCGGCGTCGTCGTACACCCGCAGTCGATCGTCCACGCGTACGTGCATCTGTGCGACGGCGCCGTGCTCGCGCACCTCGGCCATCCCGACATGCGCGTGCCGATCTCCTACGGCCTGCACTACCCCGACCGGATCGACGTGCCTGTCGCCGAGCTCGATTTGACCGCGCTCGGCACACTGACGTTCGAGGCCGTCGATGACGAGGTCTTCCCGAGCCTGCGGCTCGCGCGCGAAGCTGGGATCGCCGGCGGCACCGCGCCGTGCGTGCTCAACGCCGCGAACGAGGTCGCCGTTCACGCCTTCCTTGAAGGGCGGCTCGGCTTCCTCGGGATCGCGGCCGTGATCGAGCGCACGCTCGATCGTCTCGGCGGCGCCCCGCTGCGCGAGTTCGCGTCGCTGTACGACGCTGACCGTGAGGCTCGCGCGGTCGCCGGCGAGCTGGTCGCGGTCCACGCCTGATGAGCTTCCACGCCTGATGAGCTGGGTCCTCGCCTTCGTCGGCTTCGCGCTGCTGATCGTCCTGCACGAGTTCGGCCACTTCATCGCGGCCAAGGCCGTCGGCATGCGCGTCGAGCGCTTCTCCCTGTTCTTCGGGCCGATGCTGTTCAAGTTCCGTCGCGGCGAGACGGAGTACGGGATCGCCGCGATCCCGCTCGGCGGCTACGTGAAGATCAGCGGCATGAACCCGCACGAGGAGCTGCCGCCCGAGGTGCAGCATCGTGCGTACTACCGCCAGAAGACGTGGAAGCGGATCGTCGTGATCAGCGCCGGGCCGGCGATGAACATCCTCGTCGCGTTCGTGATCCTGTTCGGCATCTACATCGGCCACGGCAAGGCGACGACGATCGACCGCGTCGACCAGGTGACCAAGAACTCGCCCGCGGCCTCGGTGCTTCGCGCCGGGGACCGCATCGTCGCTGTCGACGGCGTTCGCGGCGATCCGGTCGCTCTGCGCGAGCGGATCGCGAGTCATGGCTGCGCCGGTGGCGAAAAGCGCGACGGCTGCGACGCGGCGACGCCCGCGGTGCTGACCGTGCAGCGCGGCGACAGGACGTTCACAACCTCGCTGCGCCCGCGCTACAGCGACGAGGCGAAGCGCCCACTCGTCGGCGTCGTCTTCGACGTCGAGCTCTCGGGCTACCCGATCCCGAAGGCCGCGGAGGTGACGGTCACGCGGATGTGGGACATCACGACGCAGACGGTGTCGGCGTTGGGGAGGGTGTTCGTCTCGGCGAAGGCGCGCAACGAGGTCAGCGGAGTCGTCGGCAGCTATGAGGCGACGCGGCAGAGCTTTGACTTCGACATGACGCAGGCGCTGTTCGTGCTGGCGTTGATCTCGCTCTCTCTGGCGATCGTCAACCTGTTCCCGTTCCTGCCGCTCGACGGCGGCCACATCTTCTGGGCTCTCGCCGAGAAGATCCGCGGCCGGCCGATCCCGTTCTCGGTGCTGGAGCGTGCGGGCGTCGTCGGCTTCGTGCTGATCATCCTGTTGTTCGCGATCGGTCTCAGCAACGACATCGAACGCTTGCGCGGCGCCGGCTTCGGCGTTCAGTGACGGCAGCGCGTCAAGCGCCTGGCGGCTTCAACGCGACCCAGCTCTTGGCGATGCCGGCGAGACGCTCGGCTTCGATCGTTCCGCCGGGAAACAGCCGCGCCAGCTCGCCGCGGCGCAGCAGCCGGATGTCCTCCCAGTCGCCCGTCGCGCCGAGGCGCCAGTAGCGGCGCCGCGGTCCTGTCGGCAGCCAATGCGCGAACGGCAGCAGGGCGTGCGGCTCGATCGGGAACGAATACGCCGGCGTCTGCACGAACCAGCCGCGG
>DASRHW010000072.1:0-42660 GCA_035650375.1 Solirubrobacteraceae bacterium
CTTCGAGAGCGCGCTGCGCGGCGAGAGCGAGGTGTTGGCACTGCCGGCGATCGGCGTCGAGGGCGTGGATCCCGGGACCTACGCGATCAACGACGTCGCCGTGCACCGCAAGGTCGGCGAGCGCGTCGCCCAGCTCGCCTACGGCCTCGGCGGTGAGACGGTCGCCAGCGTTCGCTGCGACGGCCTCGTCGTCGCGTCGCCGGCGGGCTCGACCGGCTACAACCTCGCCAACGGCGGTCCCGTGATGGCGTGGGGCGTCGAAGGCCTCGTCGTCTCGTTCATCGCACCGCACTCGCTGACGGCGCGGCCGCTGGTGGTCGCGCCGAACGACGTCGTCACCGTCGACAACCGCTCGCCGAGCCCGGTCGAGGTGACGGTCGACGGGCGCCCGGCCGGCGAGCTGGCGCCCGGTGGGAGCATCGCGGTCCGCTTCGTCCGTGACGCCGCCCGCCTCGCGCAGACGCCCGGCGCGTCGTTCTACCGCCGTCTGCACGAGAAGTTCGGGCGACTGAGCATCTGAGGCGCACAACGCGGCGTCAGCCGTTCGGGTCCGACCGAGCGCGCTGGTAGACCGGCGGGATGCTGTGTGAGCTGCGCGTCGAGAACCTGCTGCTGATTGAACGCGCCGAGTTGCGCCTGGCGCCGGGGTTGAACGTGCTGACCGGCGAGACCGGCGCCGGCAAGACCGTCCTCGCGCACGCGCTCGACCTGCTGCTCGGCGGGCGCGCGCGGTCGGGGATCGTGCGGCCGGGCGCCGAGGACGCCTACGTCGAGGGCGTCTTCGACGACGACGGCCGCGACGTCGTGCTCGCTCGCCGCGTGACGCGCGAAGGGCGGACGCGGGCCTACGTCGACCATCGCTCCGCGACGGTGACCGAGCTTGCCGCCCGTGCCGCCGGGCTGCTGCGCTTCTACGGCCAGCACGAGCACCACAAGCTCACGCTGGCTTCGTCACAACTCGAGGTGCTCGACGCGTTCTGCGGCGATGCGCACCGCGCCCGGCTCACGGAGACCGCCAGCGCGCACGCCCGTGTCCGCGAGGCGGAGGAGCAGCTCGGCGCGCTCCAGGAGCGCGCCGGGAATCGTGACCGCGAGCTCGACCTGTTGGCGTTCGAGCTGCGCGAGATCGACGACGCCGCGCTCAGCGCCGGGGAGCGGGCCGAGCTCGTCGCACGCCGCGAGCTGCTCCGCCACGCCGAGCTGCTGCGGGGAGCGACGCTCGGCGCCGCCGAGGCGCTCGCTCCCGAGGACGGCGAGACGGGCGCCGCGCTGCTCGCCGGGTCGGCGATCTCCGCGCTCGACGCGGCCGCCGGCATCGACGCCGAGCTCGACGCGCTCGCGGTCCGCGTCCGTTCGCTGGCCTACGAGGCCCAGGACATCGCAGCCGAGCTGCGCGCTCACGGAGAGCGCGCCGAGGCTCAGCCGGGCGAGCTCGACGCCGTCGAGGAACGGCTCGGCGTCTATGACCGGCTCGAGCGCAAGCACGGCGGCGACCTCGCCGCGGTGCTCGCGCACGCCGCCGAGTGCCGTGCGCGCCACGAGGAGCTCGCCGACGGGGAGATCGCGCTGGCCACGGCGACCGAGGCGCTCGAGGCGGCACGGACGGATCGCACGGCGCTTGCGAAGAGGCTGCACGACCGTCGTTCGGCCGTCAGCGGCAAGCTCGCCGAAGCCGTCTGCGACCGCCTCGAGGGCCTCGCGATGGAGGGCGCGACGTTCGAGGTCGTGCTGTCGCCGTCGGAGCCGGGGCCCTCCGGCGCCGACGTCGTCGAGTTCCGGATCGCGCCCAACGCCGGCGTCGGCGCCGGGCCGTTGCGTGAGATCGCCTCGGGCGGCGAGCTGTCGCGGGTGATGCTGGCGCTGATGGGCATCGCCAACGCCGGCGACGGCACCACGCTCGTGTTCGACGAGGTCGACGCCGGCATCGGCGGCCAGACGGCGCGCGTCGTCGGCGAGCGCCTGCGCGAGCTCGCCGAGGACCGCCAGGTCGTCTGCATCACGCACCTGCCGCAGATCGCGTCGCTGGCCGCACGGCACTTCTCGATCACCAAGGACACGCATACCGACCCCGTGCGGACGACGGTCGTCGAGCTGGGCGGCAAGGCGGTCGTCGGCGAGCTGGTGCGGATGCTTGGCGCCGACGGCGCCGACGACGCGGCGCGGCGCCACGCCGAAGAGCTGCTGCGTGCGGCGTAGGCCGGTCGATCGCTGCGGACCGCGACGATCCGCCTCGGGATGTCACATCGAGGCGCCTTTTGCAACTGAGCATCGCGAATGGGCACTCGGCCACCGCACCGGGAGTTGGACGTGGACGCGCTCTATGCGCGTCACCGCGACTCGCTCCTGCGATGGTTCGTCCGCCGTACGGCTGACACACAAGTCGCGCTCGACCTCTGGGCCGAGACGTTCGCGCAGTCAGTCGCCGGATGGCGCCGGTTTCGGGGAGCCACGGATGACGAGGCCGCGGCCTGGCTGTACACGATCGCGCGACGCCAGCTCGCTCGCTATCACCGGCGCGGCAGCGCCGAGCGGCGGGCGATGCGCAAGCTCGGCCTCGAGCGTCCCGATCTCGATGATGCGCTGATCGCCGAGATCGAGCGCCACGCCGACCTCGACGTGCTGCGCCGGGACGTCGCGGTGGCGCTGGCGACGCTGTCGGCGTCGGTGCGCGAGGCGGTCGAGCTTCGTGTCGTGCAGGAGCTGGATTACCCGAGCGTCGCCGAGCTGCTCGGCATCTCCGAGCAAGCGGCGCGAACACGCGTGTCGCGAGGCCTCTTGACGCTCGCCGAAGCAATCGATCTATCCGCAGTCAAGGAGGCGTTGGCGCGATGACGGACAGGCGTTCCTACGAGGAGTATCTCGACGAGTTCGGTGAGCGGCTGACCGCCGTGGCCGCCCGGCGCCGGCGCCGGCTCGTCACGAGGCCAGCGGTGCTGATCGCGATCGGCGCGAGCGCTGTAGCTGCCGCGACCATCGGTGTAGCGGTCGTGCCCGGAGGCGGGCAACTGGACCCGGTGGCGCGCGCGAGCGAAGCGCTCGCCCCGTCAGGAACCATCATCCACATGAAGCTGACGAGCACGATGGTCGCGACCGAGCGGAACATGAAGGTGCCCGATCCCCAGACGGTCGAGCTCTGGTCGGCGGCCGATCCCGCTCGCTGGCGCTACGTGCAGGTCATCGCTGATGACGTGAAGGTCGGCGACGACGAAGGCTTCTTCCAAGGGCGCGAGGAGTTTGCCTTCGCGAACGGCGTCCAGGAGGACTACATCGCGCAGCGCGACCAGCTCAAGGTCACCACTGGCTTTCGCGACCCCAACGCGTCAAGGGTTCCCGGGCTGATGCCGATCGATCCCGAACGCGACATCCGGCCGCTGCTGCAGCGTGGCGAGCTTCGCGACGAGGGCGAGGCGACGGTCGACGGCCGTCGCGTCCATCGGTTGGTGGGCGAGACGACCTCCGAGAACGGTCGCTCGACTCGTCGCGTCGTCTACGACGTCGACGCCGAGACGTTTGAGCCGGTCGCGGGCGAGCTCGAGCTCACGTTTCCCGTCCCCCGGCGCGACGGCGCAGGGCTGGCCGGCGTCCGTGACGTCGTAGCCAAGACGCTGTTCCATGTCGACGTCTACGAGCGTCTGCCGGACGATGCCGAGCACGCGGACGTGCTCCGGATCAAGACGACGGCCAAGACCCGTGTCACGACGCGAAGCGTCGACGATCCGCCGACCACGTCGCGGACGACGACCGCGGCGCCCTAGCCGTCTTCGAGCTCGAGCTCGAGCGCGGCGCTGTTGATGCAGAACCGCTGACCGCCGCGGTCGGCGGGCCCGTCGTCGAAGACGTGTCCGAGATGGCCGCCGCAGCGCGCGCAGACGACCTCGGTGCGGACCATCCCGTGCGATGCGTCGGTCCGCAGCTCGACCGCCTCGGCGACGGCGGGCTCGGTGAAACTCGGCCAGCCAGAGCGCGAGTCGAACTTCGTGTCTGAGGAGAACAGCTCGTTGCCGCACGCGGCACAGGCGTACATGCCGTTCGCCTTCTCGTTGACGTACTCGCCGGTGAACGGCGCCTCGGTGCCGGCCTTGCGCAGGACCGCGTACTGCTCCGGGGTGAGCTCTTCGCGCCACTGCTCGTCGCTCTTCTCGATCTTGTCCATGCGCATCTTTCGGAGTTTGCTGACACAACGGTACGCCTCGGCGCACCTCGTCTGCAACGGGCGCTACGTTCTACGCGATCTTCATTCGGAATGCGGAAGGGCGCTGCATGGCAAGTCAGACCCGCTACATCTTCGTCACCGGCGGCGTCGTGTCGTCACTCGGCAAGGGCATCGCCTCCGCCTCGCTGGGTCGTCTGCTCGTCTCGCGCGGCCTGACGGTCGGGCTGCAGAAGTTCGACCCGTACATCAACGTCGACCCGGGGACGATGTCGCCGTACCAGCACGGCGAGGTCTTCGTCACCGAGGACGGCGCCGAGACCGACCTCGATCTCGGCCACTACGAGCGCTACACCGATGCCAACACGTCGCGCGCCTCGAACGTCACGACGGGCTCGATCTACAACACGGTGATCCGCCGCGAGCGCCGCGGCGACTACCTCGGCGCGACGGTCCAGGTCGTCCCGCACATCACCGACGAGATCAAGCAGCGGATCCGGTTGATCGCCGAGACGCAGGACGTCGACGTCGTCATCACCGAGATCGGCGGCACCGTCGGCGACATCGAGTCGCTGCCGTTCCTCGAAGCGATCCGCCAGTTCCCGGTCGACGTCGGCCGGCGCAACGTGATGTACGTGCATCTGACGCTGGTGCCGTGGATCGGCCACGCGAGCGAGCTGAAGACGAAGCCGACGCAACACTCGGTCAACGAGCTGCGCCGGATCGGCATCCAGCCCGACATGCTCCTCTGTCGCTCGGAGAGCGAGCTGAGCACGGACATCCGCAAGAAGATCGCGCTGTTCGCGTCGCTGCCCGTCGACGCCGTCGTCTCGGCGATCGATGTCGACAACATCTACAAGGTGCCGCTCTGGTACGAGTCCGAGGGCGTCGACTCGTTCATCTGCGACCACTTCGGGATCGAGGCGCCTGCCGCGGACCTGAGCGAGTGGCGGCGGATCACGCAGCGCGCCGACGAGGCGTCCGAAGATCTGCGGATCGCCGTCGTCGGCAAGTACATCGCGCTCGAAGACGCGTACAAGTCGGTCTCCGAGGCGCTGCATCACTCCGGTTTCCTCCACGGCGCACGGGTCGAGATCGACTGGGTCGACTCGGAGTCGCTCGACACGGCCGAGTCGGCCCTCGAGCGACTCGGCGGCGCCGATGGGATCCTGATCCCCGGCGGCTTCGGTGGTCGCGGCATCGAGGGCAAGATCCGCGCCGCGCAGGTCGCGCGCGAGCAGCGGATCCCGTACCTCGGCATCTGCCTCGGCATGCAGATCGCGGTCTCCGAGTTCGCGCGTCACGTCGCCGGCATGGAGGGGGCCAACTCGACCGAGTTCGACCCCGAGACGCCGTTCCCGGTGATCGATCTGCTGCCGGAGCAGAAGGAGGTCTCAGACCTCGGCGGGACGATGCGCCTCGGCGCCGATCCGATCAAGCTTCACGCCGGTACGCGGGCGCGTGACGTCTACGCGGGCGAGGGCGTCGTCTACGAGCGCCACCGCCACCGCTACGAGGTCAACCTGCGGCTGCGGGCCAAGCTCGAGGCCGCGGGCCTGATCGCCTCCGGGACGTCACCGGACAACCGCTTGGTCGAGATCGTGGAGCTCGAGGACCACCCGTTCTTCGTCGCCTCACAGTTCCACCCCGAGTTCAAGTCGCGGCCCGAGCGGCCGGCGCCGCTGTTCCGCGACTTCGTCGGGGCCGCGCTCGAGCAGCGCCGCGGCGGGGCCTCGCAGCAGGAGCGTCAGCCCGCCTCGGATGCGTCCAGCGTCTGAGGTCGAGCGCCGCCGGCTGAACGAGACGTTCGCCGCGCTCTGCCGGATTCGCTCCGTCTCCGGCGAGGAGGCGGAGATCGCCGCGTGGGTCGGCGACCAGCTGCGCGCGATCGGCGCGGCGGTCGACGCGCCGGACGCGGCGGGGAACCTGCTGGCGCGCGTCGGTTCTCCGAGAGATCCGGACGGCCCGACCGTGCTGCTCTGCGCGCACCTCGACACCGTCGGGCACGATGGGGTGGTCGAACCGATCTGCGTCGACGGCGGCTGGATCAGCGCCGGCGAGACGATCCTCGGCGCCGACAACAAGGCCGCGGTCGCGGTCATGCTCGAGGCCGCCCGCCGGGTCGTGATCGAGGGCGCGCCGGTCGGCGTCGAGCTGCTGTTCACGACCGGCGAGGAGACCGCGCTCGCCGGCGCCAAGGAGTTCGACCGTGAGCGGCTGGGCTCGACCTTCGGCTTCGTCTACGACCATGCCTCGCCGATCGGCGAGATCGTGATGGCGTCGCCGACCTACTACCGGATCGAGGCGAGCTTCCACGGGGCACCGGCGCATGCCGGGATCCGTCCCGAGGACGGTCGCAGCGCGATCGTCGCCCTCGCGCGAGCGATCACGTCGATGCCGCACGGCCGGATCGACAGCGAGACCACCGCCAACGTCGGTGCGATCGCCGGCGGCACGCCGGGCCACACCAACGTCGTCGCCGAGCGGGCGTCGCTGCTGGCCGAGGCCCGCAGCCTCGACGCGGCGAAGGCCGAGTCGCTCGTCGCCGAGATCGTCGACCGGATCCACGACGCCGCGAACCTGCCGGAATGCTCGTGCGACGTGGACGTCGTCGTCGAAAAGCAGTTCGACGGCTACGAGCACCGTCAGCGCGCGACCGGCGTCGTCGTCGCCGAGGCAGCGCTGCGCGCGTGTGGCTACGAGCCGACGCGGATCGTCAGCGGCGGCGCATCGGACGCCAACGCGCTGCTCGGCAACGGCTTTCCGTGCACCAATCTCGCGAACGGCACCGAGCGCAACCACCAGACCGACGAGCGCGTCTCGGTCGCCGCGCTGGAGAGCATGCTCGACGTCACCTACGCGCTGCTCGACGCGTCCGCGGAGCCGCCCGGCGCATAGGCGGTTGCAGCACAGAGGACCGCCGGTGCTCGCCGGCGAACTTCTCTGGTATGGCCTTCGCTCCGACCTCCGTCGCCCATCACGCGCACGACGCCGACGATGGGCAGCTCGCGAGCCTGGCGCTCGACTTCATCGCCTACCTCGAGTTCGAGCGCGGCCTGTCGCGCAACACGCTCGACGCCTATCGCTCCGACCTGCTCCAGTTCGCCGGCTTCCTCAGTCGCCGCGAGGTCGGCGTTCTCGAGGCGAACCACGGCGACCTGACCGCGTTCCTCGACGAGCTTGCGGCTGGGGGAGACGACCGTCCGCCGGCGGCGCCCGCGACGCTGCAGCGCAAGGCCGCGTGCCTGCGGTCCTTCTACCGCCACCTCCGGCGCGAGGAGATCCTCGACCACGACCCGACAGCCGATCTGCGCGCTCCCCGCAAGAGCCAGCGGCTGCCGCACGTCCTCAGCCGGACCGAGGTCGAGCGGCTCCTGGCGATCCCGCGCGGCGGCGATCCGGCGATGCTGCGTGACCGCGCGCTGCTCGAGCTGATGTACGCCTGCGGCCTACGCGCGAGCGAGGCGACGTCGCTCGACGTCGGTGACGTCGATCTGCGCCACGCGATCCTCCGCGCCCGCGGCAAAGGCTCGAAGGAACGGCTCGTTCCCGTCGGCCGCGACGCGATCGCCGCGACGCGCGCCTATCTCGAGCGCGGGCGGCCGCGGCTCGTCGGGCTGCGCGAACAGCCGCGGCTGTTCGTCAACCAGCGCGGCGGCGAGCTGACGCGCCAGGGCCTCTACAAGATCGTCGCTCGTCATGCCGAGGCCGCCGGCCTCAAGGGCAAGATGAGCCCGCACACGCTACGGCACACGTTCGCGACGCATCTGCTCGCCGGTGGCTGCGACCTGCGCGCGCTGCAGGAGATGCTCGGCCATGCCGACATCGCGACGACGCAGATGTACACGCACCTGTCGGCCGAGCGGCTCAAGGACGCCTACTTCGCCGCACACCCCCGAGCAAGCAGCTGACGCGGCCCCCGAGGTCGCCCGGCGGCGTCCTCGACTCTCGAAATACGGTTGTATTCCTTCGAGTCTGCGTCCTTGCCGCGCGACCTCGGTGATCCGCCTCAGCCGCTTGCTTCCATCCCAATGAATCCATCTCGGCGCCGGGCGTTCGTCGTCACGCTCGACGCCTGCGGCGTGGGCGCTCTGCCCGACGCCGCCGACTACGGCGATGCCGGCGCCGACACGCTGGCGCACCTGGCCGAGCTGGTTGGCGGCTTGCGACTGCCGACGCTGGCGAGGCTCGGGCTGGGGGAGATCGGATCGCCGATCGCCGGTCTCGCGACGAGCGAGGCACCGGCGGCGATCCATGGGCGGCTGGCGCCCGACGGCCCGGGCAAGGACTCGACGAGCGGGCACTGGGAGTTGATGGGCGCCGGCCCGACGGCGCCGATGCCGACCTACCCCGACGGCTTCCCGCGTGAGCTCGTCGCCACGCTCGAGCGGATCACCGGCGCGCGCTTCTGCTGCAACAAGCCGTACAACGGGCTCGAGGCGCTCGTCGACTTCGGCGAGCACCACCTGCGCACCGGCGAGCTGATCCTCTACACGTCACAGGACTCGGTGCTCCAACTCGCGGCGCACGTCGACCGCATGCCCGCGGACGCGCTTGTCGCGACTTGCCGGCTGATCCGCGGGGCGATGGCCGGCGAGCACGCCGTCGGGCGGGTGATCGCGCGCCCGTTCGCCGGCGCGCCGGGAGCGTTCGCGCGCGTCGAGGGCCGCCGGGACCTGTCGCTCACCCCGGCCGGTCCGACGGTGCTCGATCTGCTCGACGACGCCGGCGTTGCCGTCCATGGTGTCGGCAAGGTCGTGGACCTGTTCGGCGGCCGCGGCATCGCCCAGCACCATGAGGCTCACGGCAATGGGCCGGCGATCGACGCGACGACGGAGCTGATCGCCCAGCTCGACGCCGGGATGGTCTTCACGAACCTGATCGACACCGACCAGCTCTACGCGCACCGCAAGGACGTCGCCGGCTTCCACGCCGCGCTGCGAGAGATCGACGAGGCGGTGTCGGCATGGCTACGGCTGCTGCGCGACGGCGACCTGCTGGTGCTGACCGCCGATCACGGCTGCGACCCCGCGGCCGAGCACAGCGACCACACCCGTGAGTACGTGCCGCTCTTGGCCACAGGCCCCGGCGTCGCCGCCACGAGGCACGACGGGGCGATGGCCGACGTCGGCGCGACCGTGCACGGCTGGCTGACCGGCCGCGCCCCCGCAGGGCTGCCGGGCACGAGCTTCATCTGAGCGATTACCTTCAGGGCGATGCCCGAGCTGCCCGAGGTCGAGACGGTTCGCTCGCAGGTGGCGCCGCTCGTCGAGGGCCGTGTGCTCGAGCGGTTCGAGGTCGTCGACCCGCGCTGGTGCTGGCCGCTCGATCCCGGCGCGCTCACCGACGCGGTCACCGGGAGGCGGATCGTCGCGCTCGCGCGGCGCGGCAAGTACCTGGTGCTTGAGCTCGACGGCGACGTCTGGCTGCTTATGCACCTGCGGATGACGGGCAACCTGCTCTACGACCCCGTGCGCGGGGAGGGAGGCGACGTTCCGTACACCCGCGTCGTCTTCGGCCTCGACGACGGCCACGAGCTGCGCTTCTGCGATCCGCGCCGCTTCGGTACCGGCGAGCTGATGCTCGGCCGTGACGCTCGCGACGCCTTCTTCGCCTCGCGGCTCGGGATCGAGCCGCTCGACGGGGAGCTGACGGGCGAGCGTCTGCGGGGCCTCGCTCGCGGTCGCCGCGCGCCGATCAAGCCGTTCCTGCTCGACCAGCGGAAGATCGCGGGCGTCGGCAACATCTACGCCAACGAGGCGCTGTTCCGGGCGCGGATCCACCCGTTGCGACCGGCTGGCTCGCTCAAGAGGACGCAGTACGACGCGCTCGCCACCGCCGTCCGCGACGCCCTGGAGGCCGGCCTCGCCGCCGGCGGCGCGTCGATCGACGACTTCCGTCACGCCGACGGCCTGACGGGATCGTTCCAGGACGAGTTCCTCGTCCACGGCCGTGAGGGCGCGGACTGCGTCCGCTGCGGGGGGCCGATCCGCAAGATCGTCGTCGGCGGCCGCGGGACCTATCTCTGCCCGCGCTGCCAGCCGGTGCCGCGACGCTAGCCGGCGGCGGCGACGAGCTGCTTGAGCCGGCCGGAGCGATCCGCCTGCAGCAGCTCGGTGAATCCGCCGACAAGCTCGTCGCCGATCAGGACCTGCGGGAACGTCATCATCCCGGTGCGCTCGACGAGCTGGGCGCGTCCGTCCGGGTCGCGCTCCAGATTGATCTCCTCATACGCGTGTCCGCGCGCGTCCAGCAGCGCCTTGGCGCGCTCGCAGAATGAGCAGAAGTCCGTCGAATACACCGTGACATTCGCCATTACTTCACTAAGGATAGCGCTCTGATGGCCGGCCCGGTCCGCACCGAGGCTGTCGTCCTGCGCTCGATCCGCTACGGCGAAGCCGACCGGATCCTGCACTTCTACACGCCGGGACGAGGGCGCGTCGGCGGCATCGCCAAGGGCGTGCGCCGCTCCCGCAGCCGCTTCGGCGGCCGGCTCGAGCCGTTCTCGCGCGTCGCGCTGATCCTGCACGAAGGCCGCAGCGATCTGCTGACGGTGACGGCGGCCGACAGCGTCCGCACACACGCACGGCTGCGCGAGAACGGGCCGGCGCTCGACGCCGCCGCGCGTGCCTGTGACGCGGTGGCGCGGATGTTCGAGACCGCGAACCCGCAGCCGGAGGTCTTTCACCTGCTCTGCAACGAGCTGGCGCTGCTCGACGACGAGCCCGATCGCGCGACATACGCCAACCAGCTCGCGTTCCGGCTCAAGCTGATGCTGGTGGCCGGGTTCGCGCCGCAGCTGTCGGCCTGCGCCGAGTGTGGAGCGATCGAGCACCTCCAGGGCTACAGCGGCGCGGCGGGTGGCGTCGTCTGCGCGGCGTGCGAGGCGTCGGCCTTCTCGCTCGGCGAAGAGGCGCACACGTTCATGGTCGCGGCGCTCGGCCGGCCGCTGCTCGAGGCTCCCGCGGCGAGCGAGCGAGCACTGCGGCAGGCCGAGCGAGCCATCAACGAGACGGTCGAGCATCACGCCCACCTGCGGCTGCGTCCGGCTGCCGCCGGTTAAAGCGCCGCGAAGCTCCGGCCGACGTACTTCGTCATGGCCCTTGCCCTTCGCCGATCGCCCGGTAGCATCGCCGCCCCTATGACCAGGCTCTTGTACGACTTCTCCGAAGGCTCGCGCGAGATGCGGGATCTGCTCGGCGGCAAGGGCGCCAACGTCGCGGAGATGACGCGAATTCTCGGCGAGGCGCGCGTACCCGCCGGGTTCACGATCACGACGGAGGCCTGCGTCGCCTACATGCGGGCCGGCAACACGCAGCCGGAGCAGCTTGCCGGCCAGGTCGACGACGCGCTCGCCCGGCTCGAGCAGCGCGCGGGCAAGCGGCTGGGCGATCCGGACGACCCGCTGCTGGTGTCGGTGCGCTCGGGCGCGCGCGAATCGATGCCGGGGATGATGGACACGGTCCTCAACCTCGGGCTCAACGACGCGTCGGTCGCAGGGCTCGCGCAGCGCACCGGCAACGCCCGCTTCGCGTGGGACTCCTACCGGCGCTTCGTGCAGATGTTCGGCAACGTCGTGATGGGCGTCGAGGGCGAGCGCTTCGAGGCCGAGATCGCCCGCGTCAAGGCCGACCGCGGCGTCAAGCTCGACACCGGCCTCGACGTCGACGCGCTGCAGGAGCTGACCGGTGCGTTCAAGGGCTTCTACGACTTCCCGAGCGAGCCGCGGGCACAGCTCGAGGCCGCGATCTGCGCCGTCTTCGACTCGTGGATGGGCGATCGCGCGGTCACCTACCGGCGGATCAACCACATCCCCGACGACTGGGGAACCGCGGTCAGCGTGCAGCAGATGGTCTTCGGCAACAAGGGCGAGACGTCGGGGTCGGGCGTCGCGTTCAGCCGCGACGAGGTGACGGGTGAGCCCGATCCGTCGGGTGACTTCCTGATCAACGCGCAGGGCGAGGACGTCGTCTCCGGCGTTCGCAACACGCTCGACATCGGCGACATGGCGACGCAGCTGCCTGACGCGTACGAGCAGCTGATGGAGATCCTCAGAACGCTCGAGGCGCACTACAAGGACATGCAGGACACGGAGTTCACGGTCGAGGAGGGGCGCCTCTACATGCTCCAGACGCGCAACGCCAAGCGCCCCGCGCAGGCGGCCGTGCGCTTCGTCGTCGACGCGGTCGGCGAGGGACTGCTGACGAAGGCCGAGGCGCTGCAGACAATCGACGCCGAGAAGCTCGAGGCGCTGCTGCATCCGACGTTCGACCCGGACGCCGACTACGAGGTGCTGGCGCGCGGCGTCGCCGCCTCGCCGGGCGCCGCCAGCGGCGCGATCGTCTTCACCGCTCCCGCCGCGGTCGCGGCACGCGAGGAGGGCCGCGACGTGATCCTCGTTCGCACGTTCACCGAGGCCGACGATGTCGCCGGGTTCCACGCCGCGCGCGGGATCCTGACGTCCGAGGGCGGCAAGGCGTCGCACGCGGCGCTCGTCGCGCGCGGCATGGGTGTGCCGGCGGTGACCGGTGCGTCGGCGATGGACGTCGATGTCGTCAACGGCACGATGACCGTCGGCGACACCGTCCTGCACGCGGGCGATCACATCGCGATCGACGGAACGACCGGCGACATCACGACCGCCGACGTGCCGCTCGTCGAGCCCGAGATGTCGACGGACTTCGAGCAGGTGCTTGCCTGGGCCGACGAGCTGCGCGACATGAAGGTGCGTACGAACGCCGACACGCCCGAGGACGCGCGCAAGGCGCGCGAGTTCGGCGCCGAGGGAATCGGACTCTGTCGCACCGAGCACATGTTCCTCGGCGACCGCCAGCCGCTGATGGCGGCAGCGATCCTGGCCGACTCCGAAGAGGAGCAGAGGGACGCGATCGAGCGTCTGCGCTCACTCCAGGAGGACGATTTCGCGGGCATCTTCGAGGCGATGGACGGGCTTCCGGTGACGATCCGGCTGCTCGATCCGCCGCTGCACGAGTTCCTGCCGCACGTCTATGACCTCGAGCGCGAGCTCGACCGGGCGCGCACCGAGGGCAGCGACGAGGTCGCGCGGCTCGAGCACACGTTCGAGCGCGTCCGCTCGCTGCAGGAGGTCAACCCGATGCTCGGTACGCGCGGCGTCCGGCTCGGGATCCTGCGGCCGACGCTGTACCGGATGCAGGTCGAGGCGATCTTCGCCGCCGCCAAGCGCGTACCCGGCGCGATCGTCGAGATCATGGTCCCGCTCGTCGCCTACGAGCGCGAGCTGCAGCTGGTCCGCGGCCTGATCGACGAGACGGCCGAGCGCGTCGGCGCCGGCGATTACCTCGTCGGAACGATGATCGAGCTGCCGCGTGCCTGCACGCTCGCCGATCTGATCGCCGAGCACGCCGACTTCTTCAGCTTCGGCACCAACGACCTGACGCAGACCGCGCTGGGCTTCTCGCGCGACGACATCGAGGCGAAGATCCTCGCCCGCTACATCGACATGAAGGTCTTCGATCGCTCGCCGTTCGAGACGATCGACGTACCCGGCGTCGGCCAGTTCCTGCGCATGGGCGCATGGCTCGGGCGCAAGGTCAAGAACGAGCTCAAGCTCGGCGTCTGCGGTGAGCACGGCGGCGACCCGGACTCGATCGCGTTCTTCCAGAGCTCGGGCATCGACTATGTCAGCTGCTCGCCGTACCGCGTTCCCGTCGCGCGCGTCGCCGCCGCGCAGGCCGCCGTCGCGCACCCACGCGGCTGAGGGAGCACTGCCTGCTCGCCGCGCGCCCGGGACGCTGCGAGACTAGAGCGGTGGACTTCGCCGCGGACCGGATGCGCTTGGAGAGCGAGTGGCTCTCGCCGCTCGCCGCGCGCTCGTACCCCGCCGTGCGCCGGCGGCCCGAGGCCGACTGCGGCGTTCGCACGCCGCTGCAGCGCGATCGCGACCGGATCGTCCACTCGAAGGCGTTCCGGCGGCTCAAGCACAAGACGCAGGTCTTCGTCGCGCCCGAAGGCGACCACTTCCGCACGCGACTGACGCACACGCTCGAGGTCACCCAGATCGCCCGCACGGTCGCCCGGGCACTGCGACTCAACGAGGACCTGGTCGAGGCGATCGGCCTCGGCCACGATCTCGGCCACCCGCCGTTCGGACACGTCGGCGAGGAGACGCTCGACGACTGCCTGCGGGCGCGCTTCGGCGGTGGCTTCCGCCACTACGAGCACTCGCTGCGCGTCGTCGACGTGCTCGAGGACCTCAACCTCACCGACGACGTCCGCGACGGCATCCTGTGCCACTCCGGCCGTGCCCCGATGCCGCGCACGCTCGAGGGGCGGATCGTGCGCGTCGTCGACCGCGTCGCCTACATCAACCACGACATCGACGACGCCCTGCGCGCCGGTGCGCTCGACGCCGAGCGACTGCCCGCAGAGGCGATCGCGGTGCTCGGCGACACCGGCTCGAAGCGGATCGACACGCTCGTCCACGATCTCGTCGAGCACTCGGCCGCGGCCGGCGACATCGTCCAGGGCCCCGAGGCCGGCGCGGCGATGGTGGCGCTGCGGGAGTTCATGTTCGCGGAGGTCTATCTCGGCCCGGTCGCGCGCGCCGAGCACGAGAAGATCCACGCCGTGATCCGCGTGCTGTTCGAGCATTGGGCCGACCACCCTGAGCTGTTGCCGGACGGCGGCGGTGTCGCCGGTGCCGACGTCGCCCAGCGGGTCACCGACTATGTCGCGGGAATGACCGACCGCTACTGCCTGCGGGCCTATGAGGAGCTCACGGTGCCGCGGGCGCTGGCGCTCTGATGCCGCGCTACACCGACGAATCGAAGGAGCGCGTCCGCGACGCGATCGACATGATCGATCTCGTCGGCTCGCGCGTCGAGCTGCGCCGCTCCGGCGGCACGTCGTTCACCGGACTGTGCCCGTTTCACGAGGAGCGCTCGCCGTCGTTCTCCGTCGACGCGGCGAAGAAGCTCTACCACTGCTTCGGCTGTGGCGAGGGCGGTGACGGCATCAAGTTCGTCCAACAGCTCGAGGGGCTCGACTTCGTCGGCGCGCTCGAGTACCTCGCCGACCGCTACAAGGTGCCGCTCGAGGTCCTCGAGGAGGACGCCGGCGCCGCACAGCGGCGCGAGCGGCGCGAGCGCCTGCTCGAGCTGCTCGAGCGCGCGGCGACGTTCTACGCGCGGACGCTGTGGGAGTCGGCCGAGGCGGCGCCGGCGCGCGAGTACCTCGCCTCGCGTGGGCTCGAGGAGGCGACGCTGCGCGAGTTCCGCGTCGGCTACGCGCCGTCGGCGTGGGACAAGATGCTGTTGGCGTCGCGCCGCGCGGGCTTCGAGAACCGCGAGATCTACGACGCCGGCCTGGCGCAGCGCGGCAAGCAGTCGAACCAGATCTTCGATCGCTTCCGCCGCCGGATCATGTTCCCGCTCGCCGATCGCCGCGGCCGCGTGCTCGGCTTCGGCGCTCGCGCGCTGGGTGCCGACCAGAAGCCGAAGTACCTCAACACCTCCGAGAACGAGGTCTTCCACAAGGGGCGCCAGCTGTTCGGCTCCGACGTCGCGCGGGCCGCGGCGGCGAAGGCAGGGAGCGTGATCGTCGCCGAGGGCTACACCGACGTCCTCGCGCTGCACCAGGCCGGGCTGCGCAACGCGGTCGGGATCATGGGCACGGCGATGACGCCCGAGCAGGTCGAGGCGCTCTCCGGTCTCGCTCCGACCGTCGTGCTGGCGCTCGACGCCGACGGCGCCGGCCAGGAGGCGATGCTGCGTGCCGCCCGGGTCGCCGCGGGGCGCAAGCTCGAGCTGCGCGTCGTGCCGCTGCCGGTCGGTGCCGATCCTGCCGACCTCGTGCAGAGCGAGGGGCCGCAGGCCGTCACGGAGCGGATCGAGGCGTCGGTCCCGTTCGTGCGCTTCCGCGTCGAGCGTGCTCTCGCGACCGCCGACCTCTCCGGCGCCGAGGGCAAGGACCAGGTGATCGACGAGCTGCGCCCGGTCTTCTCCCAGCTGCCGCCGTCGGTCATGCGCCAGGAGCTTCAGCACATGGTCGCCGAGCGGCTCGATCTCCACGAGGAACTGGTCGCGCAGCTGCTCGGGCAGGCGCCGACGGTGCGCCCGGCTGCGGCGAGTACGCCATCCAGCACCGCGAACGACGCGCCGTCCCCGGCGCGGCCGGTCTCGCGTTCGGAGCGCATCGAGCGCACGTTCCTCGCGCTGTGCATCGCGCTTCCGGGCCCGGGTGCCGAGGCGCTCGCGCGCGTCGGCGACGACCACTTCGGCTCGGCCCTGCAGCTCCGTGCCGCCGTGCATCTGCGTGCGCACCTCGCGTCGCCCGCCGAGGGAATAGACGAATCCGACGAGGAGCTGTCGCGGCTGATCACCGAGCTCTCGGTGCGGGCAGGGCGCGGAACGGCGACGAAGCAGCTCCTGCGCGCCGAGGAGCTGCAGCTCGAGCTGGCTCGGATCGATCGGCTGATCGTCGCCGCGCGTGGCCCTGACGCACCACCGAACGTCAGCGTCGCCGACCTGGCGCGCGAGCGGGCGACCGTCAAGGCCGATCTCGACGCGGCGATGGACTCGGCGATGGAAGCCTCGGCCGAGGCCCGCTAGAGCAGGGCGACGAGCCCGACCACGACCAGGACCCAGAACGCCGCGGTGAAGGCGACGAGGCCGAGGAGGCAGGCGACGTCGGAGATCGTGATCCCCGGCCGCCGCTGACGCTCTTCCCGTGGTGCGGTGCTCATTGCTGCATCGTCGACGGAGACGACGATGCAGTCGATACCGCTGTTGCGCGATTCGAAGCTCCGGGGGTGGGACTCGAACCCACAACCCTTCGATTAACAGTCGAATGCTCTGCCGATTGAGCTACCCCGGAACGATCCTGCGATGCCGCGTCATTCGGCCCGACGAGGCGCGCCTAGGGTAGCGGGCGCCGGGCGGCGAAGGCCTCGAGCAGGTCCGCCGCTCGCCCAGGGCCGTTCGCCGGAGCGAGTCCCCGCACTCGTGCGCGTATGGCGTCGTCGCCGAGCGCTCTGAGCGTGGCGGCGCGGATCGACCGCGGCCCGGCGAGACGGCGCGGCAGGCGCAGGCCGAGGCCAGACCACGCGAGCCTCGCGGCGTTCTCGTTCATGTCTCCGGCTGCCGGAACCGCGAGCACCGGCGCCCCGGCGGTCAGCGCGCGCACGAGCGTCCCGTGGCCGGCGTGGCAGATGACCAGGTCCGCGGCGCTCATCGCCCGCTCGTACGACAACCACGGTGTGACGCGAGCGTTCGTCGGGACCCGCAGCGGTGGGTCGGGCGTACCACCGCCCACACTGGCGAGTACGCGCACGTCGGCATCGGCGAGACCGTCGAGGCAGGCTCGCAGCAGATCGTGGCCAGGGTCGTGGACCGTCGACGGTGCGACCACGACGAGCGGCTCGTCGCCCGGCGGTGGCTCGACGTCCGGGGCGTCGAGCGCGAGGTGCATCGGTCCGACGACGTGAACGTGTGTCGGCCAGGTCCGTGGGTACTCGAGCTCGGGCAGTGTCGCGACGAGGCAGAGGTGCGGGGAGATACCGCCGTGGACGCGGTCGAGCGGCGGCAGCTCGAGCCGGCGGCGCGTCTCGTTGAGCTCGCTGCGGCCGAGCTCCAGGCCGCGGGCGACGAGCGGGTCGAGCACGCCCCAAAGCCTGCTGCCGGCCGCGGTGCGCGGTAGACGCGCGCCGATCGAGTAGGGCGGCCAGCCGTGCTCGCTCACCGGGTACACGTGTGGCACGAGCGTCGCGACGGGCACGCCATGGCGCTCGGCGGCGAGCGCCGGCGCGAGCGTGAGGATGTCGGCGACGACGATGTCAGGAACGAGCTCGGCGACGAGCGGATCGGTCTCGAGCGTCGCCCGCGCGACGGCCTGATACGGCTTCAGCGGTCGCGCGTCGGTGGGGAAGGCGGGGTACTCGGGCGCGGCGGCGAAACGCATACCGCGAGCTTCGGTCTCCGGCTGCCAGCGGCTCCACGTCTGCAGCGTGACGTCGTGCCCGCGAGCTGCGAGCTCGTGCCCGAGCGCCATCGCCGGGAACGCGTGGCCGGCGTCGCCGAAGGCGCCCAGCAGGAGGCGGAGGACGGTGGGGGCGGGGCGTCGCGATGCGGGGGCGGACGGTTCCAGGCCGGCGAATCCAATCAGCTACCGTCTCGCGCGTGCCCGGTCTGCGCTCGCTCGCCCTCGCCGGCTCGCTGCTCGCGCTGCCGCTGCTCGCCGGCTGTGGTGGCTCGAGCGACAGCGCCTCAACGTCGCCGTCGAGCACGTCCACGGTGGCCCCGGCGGCTTCGATCTCGGACTTCCCGAAGGCGGCGACGCTCACGTACGCCACGGTCCGCTCGAAGTACGGGCGTTCGCTCTCGTTCGCGCCGGGGGTCGGCCTGCTGCGCAAGGGCATCACGCGCGTCCCGTTCCTCGTCCTCGACGAGGGCGCCAAGCCCGTCCGCGGTGCCGACGTCGCGATCTACACGATGCGCAACGACGGCAGCGGCGTGCGAGGGCCGTACCCGGCGCGCGAGCAGCCGTTCGGGATCGGGCCGGCGTATCTGTCGCGTACGACGGCGTCCGATCCAGAGCAGCAGAAGGAGTTCTACGTCGCCGACGTGCGAACGAGCAGCGCGCAGACGGCGGTCTTCGCGTTGGCACGCGTGAACGGCAAGACGCTGGCGACGTCGGCGACGACGATCGGGCTGAAGTCGAAGATCGCCCCGCCGCCTGACGTCGGCGACAAGGCGATCCGCGTCCACACGCTGACGGCCAAGGACGTGGGTGGCGACTACTCGAAGGTGACGACCCGCGTGCCGCCGGACAAGGACATGGTGCAGACCGACTTCGCCGACGTGCTCGGGAAGAAGCCCGTCGTGCTCGTCTTCGCGACCCCGGCACTGTGCCAGAGCCGTGTCTGCGGCCCGACCGTCGACGTGGCCGAGCAGGTCGAGGGCGAGTTCGGCTCCAAGGTCGCCTGGATCCACCAGGAGATCTACAAGGACAACGACATCAACAAGGGCCTTCGGCCGCAGCTCGCGAGTTGGCGTCTGCAGACCGAGCCCTGGCTGTTCGTGATCGACCGCAACGGCCGCATCGCCGGGCGAATCGAGGGCGCCGTCTCCGTGCCCGAGCTGCGCGCGCTCGTCGCGAAGGTCGCGGCGGGCAACTCGACGTCCTAGCTGCCGGTAGCGTCCCAGGCCTTCGGGGGTGTAGCTCAGTTGGTCAGAGCAGCCGACTCATAATCGGTAGGGCCCAGGTTCGAGTCCTGGCACCCCCATCGCCGACCCTGCGTTCTAGTCGCCGACCTCGCCGTGATGGCGCACAACCGACGGAAGCGTGAGGAGCAGGCCGCCGACGAACACGACCCGTACGTGCCTGTCCTGCGCTGACGGTTGCCCTCGCCGGCCGATCCCGTAGATGCCGCGCACGGGTCCGCCGTTCGTAAAGAAAGTCTGCGCGAACGCGCGCTGTCGGATAGGCTCGCGCCGCGATGCGCCCCGCTGACGAGGACGACGAGGACGACGGCATGGACACGCAGACTCAGAGCCGTCTTCGCGAGGCTGCGGAGAAGGCTCTTCGCGAGCGCGAGCGCGAGGAGCAGGCTCGTCGCGAGGAAGAGCAGCGCCAGCGTGACGCTCAGCGGCGAGACGAGTAACGAGCCTCTCGGATTCGCCACGTACGGCGCGTTCGTCAAAGACGAGGTCGACGTCCAGGAGCGGCTCAAAGCGTCGCTCGAGCAGCGGGCGCTAGCTGTCATCACGAGCAGCGGCACGCTCGTAACGCTGCTCTTCGCGCTCGCGGCGCTCTCGACGAAAGCAGCCGCAACGTTCGAGCTTCCCCAAGGCGCTCAGTATCCGCTCGTGGGCGCGCTGGTGCTCTTCGCTGCCGCCGCAGTCATCTCGCTCTGCGTGAACCTGCCCGCCAAGTATCGGACCGTCACGCCGGACAGCGTGAGAGGACGGCTGAAAGTGTCGCCACCGCGAACCGCCGACGGGGCAGCGCGGGACATCGCGCTCACCAGGATCAAGACACTCGAGTCCGCCTACGCCGACGTCGGGCGGAAGGCGATGCTGCTCAAGTTCGCGATCGGCTTCGAGGCAGCCGGCGTCGGATGCGTCGCCGTCGCCGTCGCGATCGTCCTCATCTGAGCCGTTCCGTCCTGCGGGTGACGCAAAGCACCGATCCACCTAGACCCACCGAGACCATGAGCCGGCCGAGGCCGAGAAAGCCAGCGAAAGATCGTTGGGGGGAATGCTGCGCCGTCCTTGACCGCTTCAGCCGCCCGGCATACGCTCGGGCTCGTGGGCCGAGCCGGACACGCAGTCGTGCTGGTCGCGGTCGTCTGCGGACTGGTCGGCACGGTCACGGCGTGCGGTGGCACTGACCTCGAAGCGAACCGCAGCTCCACCGGGCCGGTAGGCCGTGCCGGTAGCGGCGCGGTTCTCAGGACGGTGCGTCGGGCCACGATCTCGGAGACCAAGCAGCGCATGGCGTCGGTGATAGGAGTGGCATCACCACGATGGGACCCACAGCCCACAGCCCGCTGCACCGCTCGCAGCGACGTCTCGATCGACTGCCTCGTCACGGGGTTCATTCACGCCGCACCGAAGGGCACGCCGCTACCGGGACCGGGGGGTGCCCGAGTGGACTACGGGTGGAAGGTGACGATCGAGCCCGACACGGGACGCTTCGTGATGGACCCGGCGGTGAAGCACAAGCCCGGCGAATAGCGGCCAGGAAGGGCGGGAACCGGACTTCCAGCAGTGCGCCGAGGCTCGTCGGGCGTCGAACCCAGAGCCGCGCCACGGTGCGGTAATCCACGTTTTCGTTAGCACCCATCCGGTAATATCGGGGCTATGGAATCGTCGTCTCTGCGACCCCGTTCGGAGATTCTCAGCGACTCCCCGCCGATGTTCGAGCGCCGCTGGCTGGATGCGCTGACGCGCGTTCATCCCGCGGTTCCCGCAGTCATCTTCGCGCCCGCGATCGCGATCCTGCTCGTGATCGGCGTCGGCAACATCGGTCTCGGCAAGACCGCCGGCCTCGTCGGGATCGGCTACGTCACATGGACGCTCGCCGAGTACTGGATCCACCGCGGGATCTTCCACTTTGAGCCCGACGGAGCGCTCGGCGCGCGACTGCACTGGATGGTCCACGGCGTCCACCACGACCATCCGAACGATCCGCTGCGGCTGGTGATGCCGCCGTCGGTCAGCGTGCCGTTGGCCTTGGGCTTCTACGGGCTGTTCGTGCTCACGATCGGGTCGGAAGCGACGCCGGCGATGATGGCCGGATTTCTCGCCGGCTACCTGATTTACGACAACCTCCATTACTACGTGCATCACCACCGCCCGCGCAGCCGGCTCGGCAAGCTTCTGCGTGAGTTGCACATGCGGCACCACTTCCAGGACGACAGCGTCGGCTATGGGATCAGCGCGCCGTACTGGGATCGCGTCTTCGGCACCGCCGGGCGCCGCCGGGGCGACTAGCGGACCCGTCTGGGCAGCTCGCGGGGGCGTCGTCGTGCGCGGCGATCCGGACGTGTTCGGCGTTCCGCAGGAGGGAAGCCGGGGCGCGACGTCGAAAACGTCCGTCGCCCATGAAGAGCACGATCGCTCCCGCCACGGTCGCCGGACACCAGAGTCTCTCGGCCTACATCCAGGCACGCTTCGACGAGTTCAGTCGCTCGCAGAAGGACGTCGCCCAATACATCGTCGATCATCTCGACGAGGTCGCCTTCCAGACCGCTGAGGAGCTGGCTCGGCGTGCGAACACGTCGTCGTCGACCGTCGTGCGCTTCTCGCAGGCGCTCGGCTTCGAGGGCTACCCCGAGCTGCAGTCGTCGGCGCGCGACGAATATCGCCGCCGCGTCGCCGAAGGAAACGGCAGCCCGTCAGCGTCAGGCTCCGGCGCGCCGCTGTTCTCGCTCGACCAGAGCGAGTTCGAGACGGCGATCGCGGCCGACCACGTCAACATCGAGGAGTCGGCGCGCAAGGTCTCGCGCAGCGAGGTCGAGTCGGCGATCGACGCGATCTTCGACGCCGAGCGGCTGCTCGTCATCGGCACCGACCAGATGGCCTTCTTCGCCTCGTACCTGCGGCACCTGCTGATGCTGCTCGATCTTCGCGCCGAGACGGTCGCGAGCCCCTCGCAGGAGGCGCTGGCCAAGCTCGGCCGCGTCGACGAGCGGACGCTCGTCGTCGGCCTCAGCGCCGGGCGCCCGCACCCGCTCGTCGTTCGTGCGATGAAGCTCGCGCGCCACCGCCACGCGACGACGGTGGCGATCACCGACGCGACGCTGTCGGAAGTCGCCAAGCTCGCTCAGATCCGCCTCTACTACTCGTCGAACTCGCCCGCGTTCGTCCGCTCGCACACCGCGCTGCTGAGCCTGATCCAGGCGCTGGCGTTCGGCGTCTACTCGCGCGACACCGGTCGCTACGAGGACCGGATCAAGGCGTTTCGCCTGAAGTAGTCGGCGCCGCTCGCTGGTCTAACCTCGAGTGGGTGCAGGACGCACCCGTCTCGTTCGCCTACCTCGTTCGTGAGCTTCCGCCCGAGCGCTTCCCATTCCGGCGCTGGCGCTGGGAGCTGTGGCAGGGCGCGCTGCTCGTCGCCGCCGGCTGGGTGACGACACCCCGCGGGGTCGAGCGCGCGCTGCGCAGAGCGGGATCGCGCAGGCTGCATCACCTGGCGGGCGTCACCGCGCTGCGGCCGGACCGCGCGCGCCTGCTCGACACGCTCACGCCGGACAGGCCGGCACGCCTCGAGACGGGCGTCGGGACGTGTCTGCTCGTCGCCGCGAATGCGCCCGAAACAGACGCCGTAGCCGCCTGACGCGGCGCGTTGACGCCCTAGAATGGGGCGTATGCGCGACGAAGCGACGATTCGTGTCAAGACCGGCCTTGCGGAGATGCTCAAGGGTGGCGTGATCATGGACGTCGTCGACGCCGAGCAGGCCAAGATCGCCGAGGACGCGGGTGCGACGGCGGTGATGGCGCTCGAGCGCGTCCCGGCCGACATCCGCCGCGACGGCGGCGTCGCGCGGATGAGCGACCCGCTGATGATCAAGGGCATCCAGGAGGCCGTGACGATTCCCGTCATGGCCAAGGCCCGGATCGGCCACTTCGCCGAGGCGCAGGTGCTCGAGGCGCTCGACGTCGACTACATCGACGAGTCCGAGGTGCTGACGCCGGCCGACGAGGCCCACCACATCGACAAGTGGGCGTTCAAGGTGCCGTTCGTCTGCGGCGCGACCAACATCGGCGAGGCGCTGCGGCGGATCGGCGAGGGCGCGGCGATGATCCGCTCGAAGGGCGAGGCCGGAACCGGCGACATCGTCGAGGCCGTGCGCCACCTGCGCGCGCTGACGAGCGAGATCAAGCGCCTTGGCACGCTGAGCGAGATGGAGCTGATGACGGCGGCGAAGGAGCACGGCGCTCCCTACGACTTGATCGTCTCGGTCGCCCGCGAGGGCCGTCTTCCAGTGCCGATGTTCTGCGCCGGCGGCATCGCGACGCCCGCCGACGCGTCGCTCGTGCTGCAGCTCGGCGCCGAAGGCGTCTTCGTCGGCTCGGGGATCTTCAAGAGCGAGGATCCCAAGGCCCGCGCGCTGGCGATCGTCGAGGCCGCCACGCACTTCGCCGACCCGGAGCGGGTCGCCCGCGCCTCCGAGGGGCTCGGCAGCGCGATGGTCTCGCTCGAGACGCGCAAGCTCGACGACGGCCAACTGCTCGCCAACCGCGGTTGGTGAGCGCCGCGCCGGCGCCGCGGATCGGCGTCCTGGCGCTGCAGGGCGGCTACGCCGCGCATGTGGCGCTGCTGCGCGGGCTCGGTGCCGACGCGCACGAGGTGCGGACAGCCGAGCAGCTCGACGAGCTCGATGGGCTCGTGATGCCCGGCGGTGAGTCGACGACGATGACGCTGGCGATCGAGCGCGACGGGCTGGGCGAGCCGTTGCGGGCCTTCGCGGCCTCCGGACGGCCGATCCTCGGCACCTGCGCCGGGCTGATCATGCTCGATCGCGGACACCTCGGGCTGCTCGACGTCGTCTGCGAGCGCAACGCCTTCGGTCGCCAGACGCACTCGTTCGAGACCGAGCTCGACGTCGAGGGCCGCAGCGTCCACGCCGTGTTCATCAGGGCACCGTGGGTGACCGAGGCCGGTGCCGGCGTCGAGATCCTCGCCGAGGTCGACGGCCACCCTGTGGCGGTTCGCGAGGGACGGCTGCTCGGGGTCGCGTTTCACCCCGAGCTCGCGGGGGAGACGGCGATCCACGAAGCCTTCCTCGCCGATGTCGCCGCGGCCCGCGCCTAGCCGGCGACGCTGTTTCGTAACCGTTCGTTCGTCTCACACACGAACGAACTGCGCAGGATCACACGCGGATGCCGAACCGCCGTACTGACCTCGAGGTGATGTACCGCCAGGGCGAGTGGCTGGCAGAGGACGCGCTGGTCGACCTCGTCAGCGACGCTGTCCGCTACCACGCGGCGATGCTGCGCGACGACGGCAGCATCCGCGACCACGCCGACGGCCTCGCGTTCGATGACGATCTCGACGGTCGCATCGGCGCCGCGCTGCGCGGCTGCGGCGATGCGTTCGCGCTCGCCGCCGAGCGCTACCGGAGCCTCGGCTAGGCCGTGTCGTCGCCGCGGATGATCGCCAGCACCTCGTCGCGGCGCCGCTCCATGTCCTGCGGCGAGACGAGCGACTCGAGCGTCAGCCGCAGCAATGGCTCGGTGTTCGACGGCCGGACGTTGAAATGCCAGTCGTCGTAGTCGACCGAGACGCCGTCGACGTGCGTGATCGTCGCGTCGGCGTAGCGCTGCTCGATCGCGGCCATCTTGCCCTGCGGGTCCGAGACGACGGAGTTGATCTCGCCCGAGATGAAGTACTTCGCGCTGTAGGGGGCGAGCAGCTCGCTCAGCTTCAGGCCCTCGACCGACAGCTTCTCGAGCATCAGCAGCGCCGGGATCGATCCGCTGTCGGCGTTGTAGAAGTCGTGGAAGTAGTAGTGGCCGGAGACCTCGCCGCCGAAGATCGCGCCCTCGTCGCGCATCCGCGTCTTGAAGAACGCGTGGCCGACGCGATTGATGTGCGCGCGGCCGCCGGCACGCTCGACGGTGTCGGCGACGGCCCGCGAGGCGCGCGCGTCGTAGAGGATGTCCGCGCTGTCACTGCGCTTGGCAAGGAGGTGCTCGGCAAGGATCGCGGTGAGGAAGTCGCCGTCGACGAAGGCGCCGGTGTCGTCGACGAAGAAGCAACGGTCGGCGTCGCCGTCCCACGCGATCCCGAGGTCCGCCTTCTCGGCCAGTACGCGGTCGATGATGAACTGGCGGTTCTCCGGCAGCAGCGGGTTCGGCTCGTGGTTGGGGAAGTCGCCGTCGGGCTCCCAGCAGGTCGTCACGAGGTCGATGTCGAGGCCGTCGAGCAGCGGTCCGACCATCGTCCCCGCCATGCCGTTGCCGCCGTCGACGACGACGCGCATCCGCGTGATCTTGCTGGTATCGACGAAGGCCAGCACGGCCGCCTGGAAGTCCGCTGTGACGTCGAGCTCCTCAGCGCTGCCGCTCCGCGCCGGATCCGGATCGCCGAGCCCGGCTTCGATCAGTTTGCGGATGTCGTCGATGCCCTCGTCGCCGGAGAGCGCGATCGCTCCCTCCTTGACGAGCTTCACACCCGTGTAGGCCTTCGGGTTGTGCGAAGCAGTGCACATCAGGCCGCCGTCGAGCCCGCGCGATCCAACGAGGAAATAGAGCATCTCGGTCCCGACCTGGCCGATGTCGAGCACGTGTGCGCCCTCGGCGACCATGCCGGCGCGGTAGCGCGCCGCGAGCTCGGGCGCCGTCAACCGCATGTCACGACCGAGGCCCAGACGCAACTCGCGCTGCGGCTTGCCGCTGAGCTCGGCGATGACGCGGACGAAGCCACGGCCGACCTGCTCGGCGACATCGCCGTCGATCTGGTCGCCGTAGATGCCGCGGATGTCGTAGGCCTTGAAGATGTTGGGATCGATAGGCATGCGGCCGGGACGATACGTGGCTCGCGCGGACGGCGTCGGCCGTAGAATCGAACCCATGTCGGGACATTCGAAATGGGCGTCGATCAAGCACAAGAAGGCGATCGTCGACTCGCGCAAGGGCAAGCTGTTCACCAAGCTCGCCCGCGGAATCGTCGTCGCCGCCCGAGAGGGGGGAGGCGACATCGAAGGGAATCCTTCGCTCGCGCTCGCGGTCCAAAAGGCCAAGGACGCGTCGATGCCCAAGGACAACATCGAGCGCGCGATCGCCAAGGGCACGGGCGCCGACAAGGACGCCGACGCGTTCGAGGCGGTGCTCTACGAGGGCTACGGGCCCGGCGGCGTCGCGATCCTCGTCGAGGCGCTGACCGACAACCGCAATCGCACCGGCGCCGACATCCGCCATGCCTTCACCAAGGCCGGCGGCAACCTCGGTGAGCCTGGGTCGGTCGCGTACCTGTTCGAGAAGAAGGGCCTGATCCTCGTCGACGCCGGCCGCTACTCGGAAGAGGACCTGATGCCCGCGATCGAGGCCGGCGCCGAGGACATCGTCGTCGACGAGGACGTGATCGAGGTGATCACCGACCCGTCCGAGCTGACCGCGGTCCGTGCCGCGCTTGAGCAGGCCGGAGTCGAGGTCGACACCTCCGAGGTGCAGCAGCGCCCCCAGACGTCGGTCCCGGTCGATGCCGACACCGTCGGCAAGCTGATGCGGCTGATCGACGCGCTCGACGACAACGACGACGTCGATTCGGTGCATGCGAACTTCGACGCGCCGGCGGACGTGCTCGAAGCGGCCATGTGACGTCGCACGGGGCCGGCCGCCCGCGGCCAGCTGAGGGCGAAACCCAGTTCCCTTGGCCACGTGGTCCAGCTCGTCCGCGCGAAGTTTGACCAGAACGAGGCTGGGTGTGGCGACGCTGCTCCCGTAGTCTGTTGCGATGACCGCCGATCGTGTGACACGCACGTCGGCGGCCCGGCAGTTCGACGCCTACGTGCCCGACGTGCTGCTGGCGCATGTCGCCGAGTCGCCTGAGGCGCAGCGCCGGACGCTCGATGCGACGCTGCTGTTCAGCGACGTGTCCGGCTTCACGAAGCTCTCGGAGCGTCTAGCACGACGCGGACGCGAGGGCGCCGAGGAGATGGTGGACACGATCGACGATGTGTTCACCGGGCTGCTCTCGGTGGCTCATGCCCGCGGCGGGTCGATGGTCAAGCTCGCCGGCGACGCGCTCCTGCTGCTCTTCTCCGGCCCCGACCATGTCGCCCGGGCGGCAGCGACGGCGCTGGAGATGCGCAGCCGGCTGCGCATCATCGGCGCAATTCCCAACCGAGCCGGCTCTGTGCCGCTTCGTATGTCCCAGGGGCTGCACAGCGGCGAGTTCCACCTGTTCCTGGTCGGGGAGTCCCATCGCGAGCTGTTGATCGTCGGGCCGGCGGCGACCACGATGGCGAAGATGGAGAAGGCGGCAGGCCCCGGGCAGGTTGTGATCAGCCCCGAGGCGGCCGCCCGCCTGCCGCTGGCGTCTGTCGGCGCGGCGAAGGGCGGCGGCCATCTGCTCGTCGCGCCACCGCCGGTCGACGACTGGAATGCGGCCCGGCTGCCCCGGCTGCCGGATGAGCAGGCGATCGCGATGTGCCTGTCGACAGAGGTCCGCCGGCACATCGTCGGCGGGAAGCCCGCGTCGGAGCATCGCCAGGTCACGGCCGCCTTCGTGCGCTTCGAGGGGATCGACACTCTGATCGAGCGCGAAGGGGCGGATGCGGCGGCGGCGGCGCTCCACGAGCTCGTAGCCGACGTGCAGCACGCCGCAGACGAGCAGCAGGTGTGCTTCCTCGAGTCCGATACGGACGTCGATGGCGGCAAGATCATGCTCACTGCCGGAGCGCCGCGCATCGTCGGCGACGACGAAGACCGCCTGCTGCTGGCGCTTCGTCGCATCGTCGACGGTGATCGACGACTGCCGGTGCGCGTCGGCGTAAATCGTGGCAACACGTTTTGCGCTGACCTCGGGCCCGCGGCCCGGCGCAGCTACAGCGTGATGGGTGACACCGTCAACCTCGCTGCGCGAGTCACCGCGCGCGCGTCGCCCGGCGAGATCTATGCCACGCGGGCGGCGCTCGATCGCGTCGTCACGCCGTTTCAGCTCACCGACATCGCGCCGTTCGCCGTCAAGGGAAAGCGCGCCCCCGTCCACGCGTCGCGCGTCGGGCCTGCGCTTCCCGGCCGGGTTCCCAACGATCCCGTCGCGCCGAGCCCGCTCGTCGGGCGCACGATCGAGCTCCATCGCCTTCGGCAGGCGCGCGAGTTCGCGCTGAGTGGGACGACGCAAGCGGTCGAGATCGTCGGCGAGGCGGGAATCGGAAAGAGCCGCCTGCTCGCCGAGATCAGGGCCGCAGCGGGCGAGTTCACGCGGATCCACGCTGTCTGCGAGGCCTACACGGCATCGACCCCGTACGCAGCCTGGCAACAGCTGCTGCGGCCGCTGATCGGGCTGCAGGCTGACGCTTCCGACGACGCCGTGCTCGTCCGGTTGCAGGCGACCGTCGACGAGCAGGACCCCGAGTTGCGCCAGTGGCTGCCGCTGCTGGCGCTGCCGTTCGGCACGGAGGCGGCGACAACGGTGGAGGTCGGCCAGCTGGCGCCGGAGTTCCGGCTTCAGAAGCTTCGCGAGATCCTCGAGCGGTTCTTGCGCAAGCGGATGAACAGTCCGACGCTGCTCGAGATCGAGGACGTTCACCTCATGGATGCCGCCTCGGCGGAGTTGTTGACCGCGATCCTGGTTGAGGTCGGCGATCAGCCGTGGCTGTTCGTGGTCACACGGCGCGAGGGCGCCACCGGTCTGCGCTTGCCGGACAACGGCACGCTGATCACCCTGCAGCTCGACGGGCTCGCACGGCACGAACTGCTGCGGCTCGCCGAGGCGGCGACGGATGCGGCGCCGCTGCCGCCGCATGTGCTCGAGCGCGCGGTCGACCGCTGTGGCGGCAACCCGCAGTTTCTGCGTGCACTGCTGCGCGTGCTCGCGACCGATCGCGACGCGCCGCTGCCTGACTCGATCGAGACTGCGGCGATGGCCCAGATCGACCGTCTGGCCCCTGCCGATAGGGCGTTGCTGCGGCGGGCGGCCGTCCTTGGCGTCGGCTTTGACCCCAGCTACCTCACCGACATGCTCGACGACGGGGTTTCACCGCCGGACGAGGCGACGTGGGAGCGGCTGTCGCACATGCTCGTCGATGTCGGCGACGGGACGATGCGCTTCCGTCGTGACGTCATCCGCGATTCGGCGTACGCGGGCTTGCCGTTTCGCGAGCGCCGACGGCTGCACGAAGCGGTCGGACTACGTCTCGAGCAGGAAGCGGGAGAAACCCGTGAGCGGCTGGCCGAGACCCTGTCGCTGCACTTCGCGCGCGCCGGTGACGACGCGCGAACATGGACGTATGCGCGCTTGGCTGCCGATCGGGCGCGCAACCGACTTGCGCCGGTGGCGGCGGCGAGCTTCTATCGCCTAGCTGCGGACGCGGGGCACGCCATCGACCGCCCGGTCGCTGAGATCGTCGCGGTCCTCGTCGACTTCGCTGACGCACAGGTCGCGATCGGCGAGCTCGATGCCGCAGCAGGCACGCTGCGGAGCGCACGCCGGCTGATCACCTCCGACCCGGTCACCAGCGCCGTGCTGCTGCTTCGTCATGCCCGGATCTCCGATCGGGTCGGCCACGTCAGGTCTGCCGTGCGCTGGGCGTCGCGGGCGCTGCGCGCGCTCGATGACGCCGACCCCCCGAGCGCTGCCGGCGAGCATCGCGCTCGCACGCTGTCGATGCTCGCGGGCATCCGTCAACGCGAGGGGCGGACGAAACAGGCGATGGAGCTCTGTCGTCGGGCGATCGCCGAGGCGGAGGCGGCAGGCGAGGAGCGTGCACTCGCGCACGCCTACATCGTGCTCGACTGGGGCCTGTACGCGTCCGGACGGCCGCAAGAAGCCGTGTACGCGCCGCTGGCGCTGGAGATCTACACCCGGCTCGGGGAGTTGCTGCGGCAGTCGGTCGTGCTCAACAACCTCGGCGCGAATGCGTACTTCGACGGTCGTTGGGACGACGCGGTAAGCCTTTACGAGCAGGCCGCGAAGGCAAGCGCGAAGGCCGGCAACGTCGCCGACGCGGCGATCTACGACTGCAACACCGCCGAGGTGCTCAGCGACCAGGGCCGTCTCGACGAGGCCGCCCCGCGACTCCAGCGTGCGCGACGCACGCTGCTCGGATCCGGCCACGAGATCGGCGCCGCGTTCGCGACGGCGCTCTACGGGCGCCTCGCCGTGCGGGCGGGACGGCATGCCGAGGGCTTGGAGTTGCTCCATGAGGCGCTCGCGGTCTGTCGGCGGCTCCGAGTGCCGGTCGACGCGGCCCTGGTCGAGGCGTACCTCGCCGAGGCGCATCTGTTCGGAGGGCAGCCGGCTGCGACGCTCGAGGCGGTGGCGCGGCTGCTGCCGACGAGTGAGCAAACGGCGCCACTGCTGCACAGGGTTCGCGGCATCGCGCTCGCGCAGCTGGGCGACGACGACGGCGCCGAGATGGCGCTTGAGGCGGCGCTTGCCGCCGCCGAGGAGCAGGGAAGCGACTTCGAGGTCGCGGTGACGCTCGATGTCCTGATCAGGATTCGAGGCGCAGATGATCCCCGACGGCAGACCGACGTCGACCGCTGCGCCGAGCGACGGCAGCGGCTGCACGTCGTGACGTTGCACACACCTCCGCTGGCGATCGACACGCCGCCGGGGGAACTCCTTGCGGCGACGCCGTAGCGGCCCGGTCTCCCGGAGCCGGCCACGACGTCGCGGCATCAGTGGGTGCGGAAGGGATCTCCCAGCCCAGCCGGCAGGCGCGTCTCGATGTAGCCGTCGCCGGCGCCGGTCTTCTTGCGTACGCTCACGCACGGCGCCAGCGCCGGCCCGCAGTCGGGAAGCAGGCCGACGTAGACCGAATCCAGGCTGCCGTTACCGTCCCAGTCGTATGCCGCCGGCAGCACCTGGAGCGGAGGCGTAGCGGGCCGGGTGACGAACGGCTCGGGAGAGCCGAGGCACGTCTGCAGAAACGATGCGCCGTTGTTGGGAACCAGATTCATCTGCTTCTTGGCGATCGTCGACGCCTCGGTCTTGGTGCGATCGGCCGACATGTTGATCAGCGCGGTGTCCGCTGGAGCGAACTCCTCGTAGCCGGCGCAGTCGAGCGTGAAGCCGACGTTGAACGAGATTGTCAGGAAGCCCGCATCGGGGAGGCCGGCAAGCGGGTCGGCGGTCACCGTCAGCTTCGTCGTCGACGTGGTCGCGCTTCCAGCGCAGCTGACGTCCTCGACGCAGCTCACCGCGACGGTGTCAACCCGGAAGACGCTGGACGACACGGACGTCAGTCCCGGACTCGACGCTACGAGGACGTACGACCCGGGGGAGCCGACCGCGATGTTCGAGAAGGTCGCCAGCCCTGAGACCGCGCTCACCGGCGTCGTGCCGCTTAGCGGTCCGGCGCCGGTGCCCGAGAGCGCGATGCTGATCGGCGCCGTCGAGCTCGTCACCCGCGCGCCCCCGCCATCGACGACCTCGACGCTCACGGGCGGGCCGCTCGGCGTGTAGGCGGTCGAGGTCACGGTCTGCCCGACACGGGCATTGGCGGGCTGCTTGAAGAACCGCAGCGCGCAGGCGCCCGTGACGGAGCTCGTGAGCGAGCTCGCGGCGCTGTCGAGCGTCAGGGTGTTGCCGGGCGGTCCGTTGAAGTCGTTGGCCTGCTTCGCGAGGACGGTCCAGGGGGATGTCTGGGTCGCACAGGGGGCATCGGCGACGACGCTGACCGTGACGGTATTGCCCGGATCCAGCGAGAGATCGCGCAGTCGCACGGTGCTGCCAGACACGCTCGCGGTCGCCGGTCCCGGGACGGACGCCGAGACAACCTTGAAGCCGCTCGGCGCGGTCAGGTTCACGGAGCCCACCTGCTGCTGCTGGGTGGCCGGGTTGGCGATCACGGCGCTGAACGATGTCCTCACGCCCGCGGCCACGGTCGGCGGCGAAACGGTGACCGAATACAGCTTGCCCGTGCTGGCGGCCTGCGACGGCCACGCGCCGAACAGGAGGGCGCTCATGGCAAGCGCCAGCGTCACCAGTAGGGCACAGACGAAGGGCACTCGAGCGGCGGCAACGCGCATGGCAATCCCGATCCTTGGGTGCTGTCGTCGCGAGCGCGCCGACCTTGTCGACATCCTCGCACACAGCGATGTATACGGAAGGAGCGCAAACCTACCTCATACTTTTGCGCCACGTGTGTGGCCAGGCGGTCCAAGAATCGGGGCCCGGAATTGGCCGGGTGGCCAAGCCGTGGGCCTGACGGGCTCCCATACCGTGATTCGCCTAGTGTTCGCCGCGTGCGCTGGGTCGAGGTCCTTGCCGTGCTGCTCGTCTCCCACCTGGCGGGAGACTTCCTGCTGCAGACAGACTGGCAGGCACGGAACAAGGCCAACGGCCTTACTCGCGACCGGACGGCGCGGCGAGCGCTGCTCGGGCATGTCGCTTCCTACACGCTGGCGTTTGTTCCGGCGATGATCTGGATCGGAATCGAGCGTGACCTTGTCACGGCGCTCGCGATCGGCGTGCTGATCGTGCTTCCGCACATGATCCAGGACGACGGCCGGCTGCTTGACGCCTACATGGCGCGCGTCAAGGGGCTTGCTCAAACCTCACCTGGGCTTCGCGTGGCCGTCGACCAGTCGTTTCATGTGCTCGCGCTCTTCGGCGCCGCGCTGGTAGTAACCCTGTAGCCGCATGAGCACGACGATGCGGCGCGCCACACGGAAGCTGGGGTTCGCCTTCCACGCGCTGGTCATCGACTTCGGCAATCGCGATCTCGGCTTGCTCGGCGTGGCGCGGATCTGCGTCTCGTTCGCAAGCTGGTCCTTCGCGATCGCTCTCGGCGTCTACGGCTTCGAGGCGCACGGCGCGGTCGGCGTCGGCATCGTCGCGCTCGTGCGCTTCCTGCCCGGCGCGATCGTGTCGCCGTTCGCCGGACTGCTCGTCGACCGCTATCCGCGCATCGTCGTGCTGCTCGTCAGCAGCGTGACGACGACGGCCGTGCTCGCGGGCGCGACGCTCGCGGCGTCGCTCGACGCGCCGTCGGCCGTCGTCTTCATCTTCCCGGCGTTGTTCGCGATCACCTCGTGCGCCTACGCGCCGGCGGAGTCGGCGCTGATGCCCGGCCTGGCGCGAAGCCCCCAAGAGCTGTCGGCCGGCAACGTCACGCACAGCGCAATGGAGAACTCCGGATTCCTGCTGGCGGCGATCGTCACCGGCCTTCTCCTCGGCGCCACCTCGCCCGCGTACGTGTTCGGCGTCGCCGCCGGCGCCTGGGCGCTGGCGACGCTCACGATCGCGGCCGTGAAGCGCGACAGCCGCCCGACCTACGGTCACGACGAGCAGCTGTCGGGCATCGTCGCAGAGCTCGGCCTCGGCCTGCGAGCGCTGGTCGAACACCCGGCCCTGCGTCTCTCCAGCGCAACGCTGATCACGCTGCTCCTCTTCGAGGGCTTCGCTGACGTGATCGGGATCGTCATGGTGCTCGAGCTGCTCCATCTCGAAGAGGGGAGCGTCGGCTTCCTCAGCGCGAGCTGGGGACTCGGAGCGCTGCTCGGCGGCGCCGGCCTGGCCCTGCTGTTCGACCGTGGAAAGCTCGTGATCGCGATCGCGATCGGCAGCGTGATCCTCGGCCTGGCGACGATGCTTCCCGGCATCTGGCCGCGCGAGCCGGTGGCGTATCTCGGCTGGCTGGCGGTCGGCGCCGGCTTTACGTTGGTCGACGTCGCCGCCAAGACGCTGATGCAGCGGCTGGGTTCGGACGAGACGATGGGCCGTGTCATCGGCTCGCTGGAGTCGGCCCGGCTTGCGGCGATGGCGATCGGATCGATCGGGGCGATCGTGCTGTTGGAGCTCGTCGAGCCGCGCGGAGCCCTGCTCATCCTTGGCGCGCTGATGCCGATCTTCGTCATTCTCTGCTGGAGTCGGCTTCGCGGCTTCGAGGTCGGTGCGCCGGTCGCCGAGGAGCAATATCTCCTGCTGCGCGAGAACTCGATCTTCGCTCCGTTGCCGATCGCGGTCCTTGAACGCCTGAGCCACGACCTCGTCACGATCGACGTCGAGCCGGGCGAGGACGTGATCGTCCAAGGCGAGATCGGCGACCGCTTCTTCCTGATCGAGAGCGGTGAGGTCGAGGTCATCGAAAACGGCGACTTCCGCCGAACCGAGGGCCCAGGCGAGTCGTTCGGCGAGATCGCGCTGCTCTACGACGTGCCGCG
This sequence comes from Solirubrobacteraceae bacterium, assembly GCA_035650375.1. GTDB lineage: Bacteria > Actinomycetota > Thermoleophilia > Solirubrobacterales > Solirubrobacteraceae > BP-464. Next base: position 34,474 of record DASRHW010000072.1, read on the forward strand.
CACGGCAACCGTGCGAGCGAAGGTCGCAACGCGCCTGCTGGCGCTCGAGCGCGACCAGTTCCTGACGGCGGTGACCGGCCATCGCCGGAGCCAGCAAGTCGCGCGTGACGTGGTCGACGATCGCTGGGCCGACAAGGAGGCCGTCGCCGCCACGACCAAATGACGGGCGGACGCAGGCGTCCGGGCAGCCACGGAGAATGCCTCCCGTGGTGCGCGTACTCGGAATCGATCCTGGCACTGCCAACACCGGCTATGGCGTCGTCGCGCAGACCGGTGCACGGCTCGTGGCGCTCGACGGCGGCGTGATCGAGACGTCGCCGGACCTGCTGCCGGAACGCCGGTTGGCGACGATCCATGCGCGCGTCGCCGAGCTGCTCGCCGAGCACGAGCCCGACGCGGTCGCGATCGAGGACCTCTATTTCGGCGTCAATGCCCGCAGCGCCTTCGCGGTCGGCCAGGCGCGCGGCGTCGTGATGCTCGCGGCCGGCCAGGCCGGCGTGCCGTGCGCGGGCTACACCCCGCAACAGATCAAGAGCGCCGTCTGCGGCAGCGGGCGCGCCGACAAGTCCCAGGTCGCGCGGATGGTGCAGGCGCTGCTGGCGCTTCCCGAGCTGCCGACGCCCGATCACGCTTCCGACGCGCTCGGCGCCGCCATCTGCCACGTCAACCGTGCGCCGCTGGCCGGGGCGCTCCCGGCCAGTAGTGGCAACGGCACTCGCACGGGAACCGTCCCGGCGCTGGCCGCGGCGATCGCCGCGGCGGGGGCGGGCGGTCGATGATCGCCTCGATCGCCGGCGAGGTCGCCGTCAGGCGCAGCGGCCACGTCGTCGTCGAGACGGCCGGCGGCGTCGGATACCGCCTCAGCGTCTCGGCCGAGACGCTGCGCCACGTCCCCGCCGCCGGCGGCAGCGTCTCGCTGCTGACGCATCTCTCCGTCCGCGAGGACGCCCTCTCGCTCTACGGCTTCGCCACGGAAGAGGAGCTCGGGCTGTTCGAGCTGCTCGTCGGCGTCCAGGGCGTCGGCCCGAAGGTCGCCCTCGGCGTCCTCGGGGCCGGCACGCCGCGCGACGTGATCGGCGCGATCGCCGCCGGGGACGTGCGACGCCTGCAGAGCACGCCAGGTGTCGGCAAGCGGATCGCCGAACGGATCGTCTCCGAGCTGCGCGCCAAGGTCGGCGTCGACTCTCCCGACGACGGCTCGATCGTCGTGACCCGCTCCGACGAGCCGCACGAGCTCGCTCGCGCCGGCCTGCTCCAGCTGGGCTACGAACCGGGCGAGGCGGACACGCTGCTGAGCGCCGCCGACGGCGCGACCGCCGAGGAGCTTCTCGCGAGCGCGCTGAAGGGCGCCCGCGGATGAGCGAGCGGATCCAGACGCCGGTCGGCCTCGTCGCCGACGACGACCTCGACCGGTCGCTGCGGCCGAAGCGGCTCGAGGAGTTCGTCGGCCAGCCCGCGCTGCGCGAGCAGCTCTCGGTCTCGCTCGAGGCCGCCGCCGCACGCAACGAGGCGCTCGACCACGTGCTGCTCGCCGGCCCGCCCGGGCTCGGCAAGACGTCGCTGGCGCAGATCCTCGCGTCCGAGCTCGGCGTGCCGTTCGTGCAGACCGCCGGCCCGGCACTCGAGCGCAAGGGCGACATCGCCGCCTTCCTCACCGCGCTCGAACCGCGCAGCATCTTCTTCGTCGACGAGCTGCACCGGCTCCCGCGCGCGCTCGAGGAGACGTTCTACCCGGCGATGGAGGATGCCCGGTTGCCGATCACCGTCGGTCAGGGCGCGGGCGCGCGGGTCGTGACGCTCGACCTACCGCCGTTCACGCTCGTCGGCGCGACGACACGGTCGGGGCTGCTGACGACACCACTGCGCGACCGCTTCGGCATCCAGCACCGGCTCGAGCCCTACGACGTCGACGATCTCGCCGAGATCGTCACGCGCTCGGCGGCGATCCTCGACATCGCTCTCGACCTCGAGGGCGCGCGGGCGATCGCACGCCGCAGTCGCGGCACGCCGCGCGTCGCGAACCGGCTGCTCAAGCGCGTCCGCGACTACGCCGAGGTCCGCGCCGGCGGCGTCGTCACCGCCGAGGCGGCGGACGCCGCGCTGGCGATGCTCGGCATCGACGACCACGGGCTCGATCCGCTCGATCGCGAGCTGCTCGACGCGATCTGCGTGCGCTTCGGCGGCGGGCCGGTCGGGCTCTCGACCCTGGCGGTCGCGGTCTCCGAGGAGTCCGACACGATCGAGGACGTCTACGAGCCGTACCTGCTGCAGCGCGGCTTCATCAAGCGAACCCCGCGCGGGCGCTGTGCCACTCCGGCGGCGTACGAGCTGCTGGGCCTCGCCGTGCCGGAGGACTCGCGGCTGTTCTGAGATGGCCGCCCGCTCAGCCGAGCGACCCGACCATCTACCCTCCGTCGACGCCATGCCCCACCTGTTCATCTGCCCTTCGTGCGGGCATCGTTCCACGCAGACCGAGCGCACCGCAGGCTTCAGCAGGGTGCCGCGAGGGTGCTCGCGCTGTGGCTTCGCATTCCTCTTCGAGCTGCTCGACGACTACTACCCGGCGCCCGACGCCGCGTTCTTCGTCTGCGACCAGGAGGCTCGCGTGATCGGCGTCGGCCGCGGCAGCTTCGAGCTGACCGGCCTCACCGAGGAGCGGATCGTCGGCCGTGACGTCTCCGACGTGCTCGGTCTCAAGTTCGCCAACGGCGACGACCACGTCGGCACGGTCCTCGAATGGGGCGTGCGCCAGCTCGGCAAGCAGGTCGAGGTCAACGCCGAGGGCGACCTGCCCGCGCGGGCGACCGCCGACCTGTTTCCCGCCTATGACGACGACGGGGGCCTGCTCCTCGTGCTGACGCCGTCCAAGTAACCTCTCTTCCCTTGGGGGTGCCGGAGGTGGCCACGTGGCCGCCGGACGCGTGGCCCCCGCCTGAACTCCCCGAGCCATGACCGATCGACGCCGCAACCTGTTCATCCTGCTGCTCGTGGCGGGGCTCCTGATCGCGTCGCTCGTCGTGATCGCGACGAAGCCGACGAAGCAGGGCCTTGACCTCAAGGGTGGCGTCGAGCTCGTCTACCAGGCGAAGCCGACCAAGTACTCACAGGTCACCGGCGAGGCGATCGACCGGACGCTCGACATCATGCGCGAGCGCGTCGACCAGCTCGGCGTCGCCGAGCCCGAGATCCAGCGCTCCGGCTCGAACCAGATCGTCGTCAGCCTGCCCGATGTCAAGAACCAGGAAGCCGCGAAGCAGCAGGTCGGAACGACGGCGCAGCTGTACTTCTACGACTGGGAGACGAACGTCCTCGGTCCTGGCTGCAAGACCGACGCGACGAACACCAGCGTCACCGGCGGCTCGGCTGCCGGCACGGTCGGCGCTGGCTCTCTTTCGCACTACGACGCCGTCGTGCGGGCGTCGACGTGCAAGGCGAAGGAGTTCAAGACCGCCTCGCACGACAAGCCGCAGTACTTCATCGTCAACGACAAGACGAAGACGGTGCTCGCCGGGCCGCAGGAGACGCGCCAGGGCGCGCTCGACGAGGCCAAGCTCACAAAGCTCGGTCCCGACCAGAGCTACCGCGTCGTCCAGCCCGGCGCGATCGTCATCCGCGCCCAGGACAGCGGCTCGGACACGAAGTCCGACGCGTGGTACGTCCTCCAGGACAACGCCGCGCTGCGCGGGACCGACATCAAGGACCCGAAACAGGAGTCCGACAACAGTCCAGGCGGCAACAACCAGCCGATCGTCACGTTCAGCTTCACCGACAGCGGCCGCAAGACGTGGCAGAACGTGACACGCGCGATCGCCCAGCGCGGCCAGTCCCAGTACGCCGGCGGTGACGCGAGCACCGCCTTCCAGCACTTCGCGATCGTCCTCGACCAGGACCTGATCTCGGCGCCGTACATCGACTTCCAGCAGAACCCCGACGGGATCGACGGGCGCACCGGCTCACAGATCTCCGGCGGCTTCACGATCAAGTCCGCGCAGGAGCTCGCCAACCTGCTCAAGACGGGCGCCCTGCCGCTGAAGCTCGAGCTGATCTCGTCGTCGCAGGTCTCGGCGACGCTCGGCCAGCAGGCACTGCACCAGGGCCTGATCGCCGGCCTCGTCGGCTTCCTCGTCGTCGCGCTGTTCCTGCTCGCCTTCTACCGCGTGCTCGGCGTGATCGCCGTCGGCGCGCTCGTCGTCTACGGGATCTACCTGTTCGCGCTGATCAAGCTGATCCCGATCACGCTGACGCTGCCGGGAATCGCCGGCCTGATCCTGACGATCGGCGTCGCCGCCGACGCCAACATCGTCATCTTCGAACGCGTCAAGGAAGAGGTGCGCGCCGGGAGAACCGTCGGCGCGGCGATCACCCAGGGTTACAAGCGCGGCATCGCGGCGATCATCGACGCCAACGTCGTCACCTTCCTGACGGCCTTCGTCCTCTTCATCCTCGCGACCGCCGGCGTCAAGGGCTTCGCGCTCGTGCTCGGCATCGGCACGATCACGTCGCTGTTCACCGCCGTCGTGGCGACGCAGGCCGTGCTCGGCACGCTCGGCCGCTCGCGGATCATGGCGTCGCCGAGCGCGCTCGGCGCGGGCGAGAAGAAGCGCAGCATCACGTTCGACTTCATGGGCGCGTCGCGCTGGTTCTTCTCGATGTCCGGCCTGATCCTGCTGGTCGGCGCGCTGGCGATCGGCGGCAAGGGCCTCAACCTCGGCATCGACTTCGAGTCCGGGACGCGGATCACGGCCTCGTTTCAGAAGGCGACGAGCGAGGACGGCATTCGCGAGGTGCTCGCCCCGCTCGGGCTCGACGACGCCAAGATCCAGAAGATCTCGAGTAAGGAGCTCGGCTCCAACGGCTTCCAGATCTCGACGCACGCGCTCAAGGGCGCCGAGCTCGCCGGCGCCAAGTCGGCGCTCGACAAGCAGTTCGGGTTCAACCGAGAACAGGACCAGACGGTCGGCCCGACGTTCGGCAACACCGTCGCCAAGAGCGCGGTGATCGCGATCATCATCTCGCTGCTGGTGATCAGCGCCTGGATCGCGCTGCGGTTCGAGTGGAAGTTCGCCGTGCCGGTGCTGATCGGCCTGATGCACGACATCCTCATCACCGGCGGCGTCTACTCGCTGACCGGACGCGAGGTGACCACGTCGACCGTCGCGGCGCTGCTGACGATCCTCGGCTACTCGCTCTACGACACGATCATCGTCTTCGACCGAATACGAGAGAACGTGCCGCGCATGCCGCGAGCGGCGTTCACGCAGATCGTCAACCGCTCGATGAGCGAGGTCGTCGTGCGGTCGATCGCGACGACGTTCTCGACGCTGCTGCCGGTACTGGCGCTGTTGCTGTTCGGCGGCGAGACGCTGCGAGACTTCGCGTTCGCGCTGATCGTCGGCATCGCCTCCGGCGCGTACTCGTCGATCTTCATCGCCTCGCCGGTGCTGTCGCACTGGAAGGAGCGCGAGCCCGTCTACATCGCCCGCCGGCGCCGGATCGCGGCGCAGCACGGCGGCGTCGTTCCCGCATACGCGACCGGTGGCGCGGCGATCGACGTCACACCGAAGCAGCCCAAGCGCCGTTCGCGCCGTCTGACCGAGCCTGAGCTTCCGGGCCAGCAGGTCTCGCAGAGCGAGTTCCAGGAGATGGTTCGTGACATCCACGGCGAGAAGCCAGTCGCGATCGTCGACGAGCCGCTTGACGAGCCCGTCGCGCAGGACCCGACGCGCGACCTGTCTCCGGACGAGGTCGTGATGCCGCGCGAGGCCAAGCGCGAGAAGCGCAAGGGCCCGCGGCGCGGCCGCAGCGGGAGGAAGCGCTGATGGCGCCCGAGCTCGAAGGGAACAGCTGAATGGGCGCGCTCGCCTGGATCATGATGGGGTTGGCCATCTGGCACTTCACGATCTTCCTGCCCGATCGCTCCTGGGGCGGGATCGTCGGCTCGTTCGCCGGCGCCGTCGTCGGTGCCTTCCTCTTCGGGCTGATCGTCAACGGCCTGACGATCCCCGGCCAGAACGACACCGACGTCCTGACCGCGCTCGACGCGATCCCCGGCGCCCTGATCGGCATCGGCGCGATGTACTGGCGCGGGGTCCAGATGGGGAATCAAGCGCTCGACCTCTAACCCGCGGGAAGTTCCGCTGGTTGCGGGATCATCCTTGCGAAATCGCCGATTCCGTCCGCCGTCGGGCGCATCCTCGATGGTCGATGGACCCGACACGTCTCAGCATTGCGCCGGCGCCGGTCGCTGACGTGCTCACCCTCGAGCGCGAGCTCGGTGTCTCGCACCCGCTTGCGCAGGTGCTCGTCCGCCGCGGACTCGGTGACCCCGATGCCGCGCGCGCGTGGCTCGCGGCCGACGTCGCCCACGAGCTGTCGGCGTTCGGTGGTGTCGACGACGCCGTCGCGGTGATCGAGCGCCACATCGCGGCGGGAAGCAGGATTGTCGTCCACGGCGACTACGACGTCGACGGCGTCTGCTCGACCGCGATCGCGGTGCGCGTCCTGCGCGACCTCGGCGCTGACGTCGGCTGGTACCTGCCGAGTCGCAGCGAGGACGGCTACGGCCTCAGCGTCGCGACGGTCGAGCGGCTGGCCGAGCAGGGCGCGGCGCTGCTCGTCACCGTCGACTGCGGGATCACCGCCGTCGAGGCCGTCGAGGCAGCGCGTGCCGCCGGGCTCGACGTCGTCGTCACGGATCACCACACGCCGCGCGCCGACGGGCTGTTGCCCGACGCGCCGATCGTGCACCCGCGGCTCGGCGGCTACCCGTGCCCGGATCTCTGTGCCGCCGGCGTCGCGTACATGCTCGCGCGCGCCCTCTACGCGAGCGCCGGTCGTGAGCCCGCCGACGCAGACGCCGATCTCGACATCGTCGCGCTGGCGACGATCGCCGATTGCGTGCCGCTGCGCGACGAGAACCGCCGTCTTGTCCGCGAGGGTCTGCGGGCCCTCGGTGCGACCTCGCGCCTGGGGCTGCGGGCACTGATGGAGGTCGCCAAGTGCGACCCCAGCGCCGTCGACGCGCGCGCCTGCGGCTTTCGCCTGGCTCCGCGGATCAACGCCGCCGGCCGGCTGCGGCGGGCCGACGCCGGTCTAGAGCTGCTGCTGACCGCCGATCCCGACCGCGCGGAGCAGATCGCGCACGAGCTCGACGACGCCAACGCCGAGCGCCGCCACGTCGAGACGCGGATCCTGTTCGACGCCGAAGCGCAGGTCGCGGCGCTGGCCGAGCAGCAGCCGGCCGCCTACGTGCTCGCGGGCAGGGGCTGGCATGCCGGCGTGATCGGCATCGTGGCCGCGCGGATCGCCGAGCGCCATCACCGGCCGACGGTCCTGATCGCGCTGCCCGAGGACGAGTCGGATCAGTCCGAGGGCACCGGCTCAGGGCGCTCGATCCCGTCGTTCGATCTGCTCGCCGGCTTCGACGCCGCGGCCGAGCACACGTTGCGCCACGGCGGTCACCGCGCCGCCGCCGGCCTGACGATCGCCGCCGAGCAGGTCGACGCCTTCCGTGCGGCGTTCGTCGCGCACGCGGAGCGCACGCTGACGGCCGACGACCTGGTCGCGGTCGAGCGTGTCGACGCCGTCGTCGCCGGCGACGAGCTCGGCCTCGAGCTGGCCGAGCAACTCGAGCTGCTGGCCCCGTTCGGGCAAGAGAACCCCGAGGTCTCGCTGCTCGTGCCGTCGGCCCGGCTGCTCGACGCGCGCACGATGGGGGAGGGCAAGCATCTTCGCTTCAGCGTCGAGGCCGGCGGTGTGCGCGCGCGGGCCGTCGCGTTCGGCACCTCGCGCCTGCCGGAAGGCGCGGAGGAGGGAGCATTCGACGCGACCTTCGCTCTCGAGCTCAACGAATGGAACGGCGCCGTCGAGCCGCGCCTGCGCTTGCGGCGGTTGTTGCCGGTGACACCGTCGGAGGTCGTGCTCGTCGGCGAGCCCGAAGACCCCGTCGACGCCGCCCTGGCCGAGGTCGCTGCCCCGCTGCCGCCGCCGGCGCTGCCGGTCGCGGACGAGCCGCTGTCGGCGCGAGACCGCCGCGGCGGCGGCATCCTCGGCATCGTCTCGTCGCTCGTCGCCTCCGGCGAGCCGGTGCTCGTCGTCTGCGCTGACGCGCGCGCGCGCCGCGACACGCTCGCGGGCCGTATCGGTGGCTTCGCCGTCTGCTCGTGGACGGCGATCGCGCGCGATCCC
>DASRHW010000073.1:0-2444 GCA_035650375.1 Solirubrobacteraceae bacterium
GGCGACGACGCCGCGGGTCTCCAGCGGGCTGCCGCAGCTGCGCTCGATGGCGAGCCGCTCGCGGAAGACATGGGCGGCGCGCGCGAACGCCGTGTCCGGGTCGCCAACCCGCTGCACGACGCGCGCGGCTCGGTTGCCGGGGACGTCCGCGTGCACGCGCGGAGCGCCGTGGGCGCCGGCGGTCTCGAGGTCGACGACGGCCGGCAGCGGTTCGTAGTCGATGTCGATCAGCTGCGCCGCGTCCGCGGCGAGGTATCGGTCGTCGGCCACCACGAGGGCGACCAGCTCGCCCGCGTAACGAACTTCGTCGACCGCCAGCGGGTACGGCGTGCGTGGATGTGTGAGCTCGGGGTGGGGGATGAGCAGCGGTGTCGGCTGGTTGAGCTCGCCGAGCTCCGCGGCCGTCAGGACGAGATGGACACCGCGCTGAGCGCGGGCGCGCGAGGCGTCGATCGACCGGATGCGCGCTCTCGCGTGCGGACTCCGCACTGCCGCCGCGTGCAGCAAGCCGGCCGGCGTGACGTCGGCGACGAAGCAGCCGAGGCCGCGCAGCAGGCGCGGATCCTCGTTGCGCCGGATCGCCGCCCCGATGCGCGAGGTTTACTCTCCCACGTCGACGATGGCGATGACGGGGCCGCCGCCCTGCGGGCCCTGGTGCATTGCGTCGACGGACACGAACACCGCGGGGTCGCCGATCGCCGCCGCGGCCACGCCGCCGACGGCGGCCTTGCTGTGCCGGTGATGGTGAACGTCGGAGTCGTCGAGCATGATCTGGCGGCGACCGCGCAGCTCGCCGCGCGGATCCGCCTCGCACTTGATGAAGCAGTTGACCAGCCGATTCTGCAGATCCTCGGCGCGCGGACGTGCGGGCAGCGCGAGCCCGGCGCTCGCGATGGCGGCGTAGATCCCGTCGATGTCGAGGGCATCCTTCATCACGCCGTGGCCGATGCGATAGCGTCCGCCGGCACCCGCCTTGTTGCCGAGCAGCACGATCTGCGCCGCGTCGAGCTCCACGCCGGACGAGCAGGACGCCACCGACGAATAGAGGCTCAGGTCCTTGCAGATCTGCTCGACCTTGGGCATCGCGATCTCACCGAGCGCGACGGCGATGCCCAGCGCCGTCGTGCCGTTCGAGACGCCCATGGAGTCGTGGACCTCGCAGGCGACACTCTTGCCGCGGCTCGCGGCGTCGCGCACCGCCTCGATCGTGAGCAACGGCGTCTTGGTCTGGACGTAGTGCACGTCGGATGTGTTCTCGATCCCGGCGTCGCTCATCGCCCGTCGCACCCCTTCGGCCACTTTCTCCACCATCGCGGGGCGACCGATGTCTTCCGGCAGGAGCTTCGGACTGACGGCGGTGCCGATCACGAGGCGCTGCTTGCTCGCCGGCCCCTGGTTGCCGTTGCGCGCGAACACGGTGGCGTGGGGTGTGATCACCCCGTCGCAGCCGCCCGACCAGACCATCGGGACCGCGCGGATCGCCTCGGCGCTTCGCGTCCCGTGCCGGGCGAGCGCCGCGCGAAACGCGTTGTCGGCCAGGATCCGCGTGAAGTCGTTGACGCCACCGTTGCCCTCGGTCTTTCCGACCACGGCGACGACCTCGTCGGCGGTGAACTGGCCGGCCAGGATCCGCTCCTCCAGGCCGGAGGCGTCCTGCACGTGCTTCAGAATGACCTTCGCGACCTCGATCGCCATCGCCGGTCGCGCCGCTCAGGGCGCCGCGAGCCCATGTCGCCCGTCGCCTGCCGTCAGCACCCGATGATCGACAGCGCGACGCTCGAGCGCGATCTTTCCGGCAGTCGCGCGGGCGACATCGAGCAGGTCAACGACCAGGCGCGCGAGGTGGCCGCCGACCGGTCGCTTCTTGATCCGGATCGGCACGAAGAGGTCCGACTGGTACGGAAACTGCTGCCGGCGACCACGCAGCTCTCGAGCCGAGAGCCCGAGCAGTCGGCAGGCGGCAGGATTGACGTCGACGAACGTCCGCGCATCGTCGACGACCAGCACGGCGTCACGGGCGGCCGGGAAGAGCGCCTGGGACTCTTCTTGGGTGGGCACCTGACCTAGAGCTACCGCCATAGCGCAGGGGGAGTCAAGGCCGGGGCGAACGGTCACCGCGTAGGTTCGACATGGCCGAGGCCGTCGCCGTCACGCGGTGAGGCGCGATGAGCGCACTGCCCCGGGTCGTTGCTCTCTACGCACTCATGTACGCAGCGTTCGGCGTCGCGTCGCCATTCATGCCGGCCTTCTTCGAAGCGCGAGGTCTCGGCCCCAACGCCCAACGTTCGATACGGCCCGCTCCGCCAGAGCGGTCGTCCACGTCCTTGCGGCTCAGGGCGTCGATCAGCGAGCGCCTACCCGCTGGCCAGCGGCAGCGACACGGTGAACGTCGCGCCGGAGCCCGGGCCCTTGCTTTCGGCCTCGACCGTGCCGCCGTGCAGCTG
>DASRHW010000074.1:0-6311 GCA_035650375.1 Solirubrobacteraceae bacterium
GGCGATGAAGGAGGTCGGCGACAAGTTCGGCGCCGGCGAGCTGATCCTGCCGTTCGTGCTGCAGAGCGCCGAGGTGATGAAGCGCGCCGTCGCGCGGCTCGAGAACTACCTCGACCGGATCGAGGGCTACACGAAGGGCACGGTTGTCATCGCGACGGTCTTCGGCGACGTCCACGACATCGGCAAGTCGCTCGTCAACACGATCCTGACGAACAACGGCTACACCGTCGTCGACCTCGGCAAGCAGGTCCCGATCGGCACGATCATCGACGCCGCGAAGGAGCACGACGCGACCGCGATCGGGCTCAGCGCGCTGCTCGTCTCGACCTCGAAGCAGATGCCGCTGTGCGTCCAGGAGCTGCAGTCGCAGTCGCTCGAGTACCCGGTCCTGATCGGCGGCGCCGCGATCAACCGCGACTTCGGCCTGCGCGCGCTCTACACCGGCGGCAAGGACAGCGACGACCGCTACGCGCCCGGCGTCTTCTTCTGCAAGGACGCCTTCGAGGGCCTGGCGACGATGGACAAGCTCGTCGACGCGGAGGCCCGCGAGGCGCTGACCGCGAAGGTCCACGACGCCGCGATCAGCCTGCGCGAGAAGGGCCCGGAGCCCGAGGCGCTGCCGACGGACGACGACAGCGTCCGCTCCGCCGCCCGCACCGACAACCCGATCCCCGAGCCGCCGTTCTGGGGCGTACGCGAGATCGCGGTCGACCTCGACGAGGTCTTCCCGCACCTCGACACGCACGTCCTCTACAAGCTTCACTGGGGCGGCCGCGGCGTCAAGGGCGAGGCCTGGGAGAAGCTGCTGCGCGAGGACTTCCAGCCGCGCCTCGAGCGGATGTGGCGCGAGCAGGACTACCTGCACCCGCGCGCGCTGCAGGCCTACTTCCCCTGCTACAGCGAGGGCAACGACGTCGTCGTGCTCGACCCCGAGGACCGCACGACCGTGCTCGAGCGCTTCGTCTGCCCGCGCCAGCCCGGCCACGACCGCATCTGCCTCGCCGACTTCTTCCGGCCGAAGGACAGCGACGAGCTCGACGTCGTCGCGTTCCAGGCGGTCACCGTCGGCGACGACGTGACCGAGCTGATGGCGCGGCTCGAGGCCGAGGGCGAGTTCGCCGAGCAGCTGTTCGTGCACGGGCTCGGCGTGCAGACGGCCGAGGGCCTGTCGGAGTGGATGCACGCCCGCATCCGCGACGAGCTCGGGATCCCGCGGACGCAGGGTCGTCGCTACGCCTGGGGCTACCCGGCCGTGCCCGAGCAGTCCGAGCACGAGAAGCTGTTCCGCCTGATCGGCGCGCCGAGCATCGGCCTGCGGCTGTCGGGCGGCTACGCGCTCGAGCCCGAGCAGTCGACCGTCGCGATCGTCGCCCACCATCCGCAGGCCGAGTACTTCGGCATGAAGTCCGGCAAGCTGCGGGAGCGGGCAACCGCCGACGAGGTCATCGCCGGCTCCGATCGCGATCCGAGCCGCGGCGTCGTCCCGCTCGACAGCGACGACGAGCTGACGACCGTCGAAGCCTGACCGGCTAGGCCTCGATGTCCGCCGCGTCGGTGTGGCGCGGCGGCAGCGCCGAGAGCCGCACCGGCGCCGCATGCAGCGCGCGCAGGCGGATGTCCTTCCACGTCAGGCCCTCGTGCAGCAGCGCCGGCGTGCCCATGACGACCGCGGTCGCGATCTCGACGGCCTGGAGGACGATGCCGTAGCCGAGCGCGTCGGCGCTGCTCACGCCGTAGGCGCTGTGCAGGACGGCGACACAGGCGGCCTGGAAGACGCCGAGGTTCGACGGCGTCGCCGGCAGCACGGCCGTGACATTGACGGCGAACAGCACCGCGGCGGCGGCACCGAGGCCGGCGTCGCCGAGGCCCAGCGCCAGCAGCAGCACGTAGCAGGCGAGCACCTGCACGGCCCAGGCGAGCAGCTGCGCGACGACGGCCTGCGCCCCGAGCCGCGGCGAGCGGAAGACGTCGAGGCCGCTGCGGACCTTCGTCAGCGCCTGCCGCGCCTCGCGCAACCAGCGCGCGACGCGCTCGGAGCGCGCCGGCAGGCCACTGCGCAGCAGGGCCGGCAGCGCCAGCACCGCGACGAGCATCAGCACCGGCAGGACCGCGATCGCCAGCAGCGCGCCGTGATGGTCGGCGAACAGCTGCACCGTCGAGAGCATCACGATGCCGAGGATCACGAGCGCGACGAGGTTGAGCAACGTCTGCGAGACGAGCGTGCCGAGTACGACGGGGAAGCTCTCGCGCGGGCGACCGAGCCGTCGCGCGACGACGAGCGCACGGGCCGGCTCGCCGAGTCGCGCGGGCAGCGTGGCCGACATCAGGACGCCGATCGACGTGCCGCGCATCGCGTCGCGGCGGCGAACACGGCGGTCCGGCAGCGCGGCCGACAGGATCGCGTGCCAGGAGAAGGCGCGCAGCACCATCGACAGGGCCATCAGGCCGATGCCGGCGACGACCCACGAGGGGCTCGAGTCGAGCAGGCTCTTGGCGACGCGGTCGACGCCGATGTGGCGAACCGCGAGGTAGCTCAGCCCGAGGAACAGCGCCGTCACCCCGAAGAGGACCAGCTTGCGCAGCGCGGCCATGCCGCGGCGCCGGGGCCGGTCGCCCTCGGCCGGGATCAGCTCCGGCTCGAGGCTCGGCATCCGCCGCGAGCGCGCTCGCGGCAGGCCGTCGGCGCCGGCGAGCCCGGAGGCAACGGCGACCCGTCGCGTCAAGGCCGTACGCGCGGGCATCGCGGCCGCGTCCTCGTAGGCGCTGAGGACCTCCTCGGCGATGCGCGGCCAGGCGAAGCGTTCAGCACGCTGCTCGGCCGCGGATCCCATCCGCGCCAGGCGCGGGCGGTCGAGCGCGAGCGCCCGCAGCTCCTCGGCGAGCGCCGTCGCGTCCCCGGCAGGGACGAGGACGCCGTCGACGCCGTCGCGCACGACGTCGACGTAGCCGGCGATCTCCGACGCGACGACCGGCGTGCCGGCGGCGAACGCCTCGGTCAACACCATGCCGAAGCTCTCGCCGCCGAGCGACGGCGCGCAGAGGACGTCGGCCTCGCGCAGCATCGTGTGCTTGACCTCGTCGTCGACGCGCCCGAGCGCGCGGACGCCGCGCCGGTCGTGGAGCATCGGCTCGACGTCCTCGTCGCCGACGCCGACGAGCGTCAGCTCGACGGGCACGTGGTCGCGGACAGCCTCGAACGCGCGCAGCAGCAGCGGCAGGCCCTTGCGCTCGACGGCCTGGCCGACGAACGCGATCCGCAGCGGCGTCTCCGACGTCGCCGCCGGCAACCGCGGATCGTGGAGCTCGACGCCGTTGGGAATGATCCGGTAGCGCCCACCGAAGAACCGCCGCGCCGTCCACGCCGCCGCTTCGGAGACGGCGATCCGTACGTGCAGCTGCTGCATCCGCCGCCGCGCCCCGATCGCGACCGCGACGTTGTGCGTCAGGGCGTTGGTCCCGTAGGTGTGGAACGTGCCGACGAGCGGCAGCCCGTGCGCCGAGGCGAGCGTGTCCCAGCAGATCACCGGGACGACCGGCTCGTGCACGTGGACGACGTCGAAGTCCCCCTCGGCGAGCGCCGTCCGCAGCGTCGTCAGCGCACGCGGCGACCCGGCCAGGTTCGAAATCGCGCCGTTGGCCGGGTAGCCGATCGTGCGGCCGAGCGGCACGACGTGCTCGGGAATCTCGCGCAGCGCCGGACGTGCCCCGCGATGGAGCCGAGCGGAGAGGGCGTCGGGAGGGTCGAACGGCGCGAGGACGCGGACGTGGTGTCCGCCGGCGAGAAGCTCCTCTGCGAGCGCCTCGACATGTCGCGTTACGCCCCCCGGATACGACCACGAATACGGCGACACCAGGGCGATGCGCATCGCGCGCAATGGTACCCGCATCACTACCCTGAACGATGTGAACGAACGGCATTTCGTCAAGTACACGTTCCTGCAGCTCGAGCCCGCCTGGCGCCGGCTCGACAGCGAGCAGCGAGCCGAGCACAAGCGCGAGTTCCTCGCCGCCTGCGAGGACTTCGCGTCCGATCACCTCCTGCAGGCGTTCTCGCTCGTCGGGACCCGCGGCGACGCCGACCTGATGCTCGTCGCCGAGGCCGAGAACCTCGATCGCATCCACGAGTTCCACGTCGTCCTCGCCCAGAGCGGGCTGATGCACTGGGCGACGCAGCCGTACAGCTTCCTCGGCATGCGCAAGGGCTCGGAGTACTCCGACGAGCAGCGCCTCGTGCCACGCCCGTTCCGCGGCAAGTACCTGTTCGTCTACCCGTTCGTCAAGACGCGCGCGTGGTACGCGCTGCCGGCCGACGAGCGCTGGCGCGTGATGCAGCAACACATCACCGTCGGCCGCGAATACCCGACCGTCGACAACCACACCACCTACTGCTTCGGGCTCGACGATCAGGAGTTCGTCGTCGCGTTCGACACCGACGACGTCGGCGCGTTCCTCGACCTCGTCCAGCGGCTGCGGACGACGGAGGCCTCGGCCTTCACCCTGCGCGACACGCCCTCGTTCACGTGCATCGCCAGCTCCCTCGAGCGAGCGCTCAACGCGCTCGACGGCGAAGCGGTCGCCGCCGAGCTGCTCGAGGGACGGCCGTAGCACTCACCGGCGCCTTCGACCACCTGCGCGCCGCGGACCCGGTGCTCGCCGGGCTGCTCGACGCGGTCGGCGAGCCGAGCGCGCGACAGCCGCTCGGCGACCCGTACGGCTCGCTGGTGCGCGCCATCGTCGGTCAGCAGCTGTCGGTCGGCGCGGCGCGCTCGATCTACGAGCGGCTGCTGGTGTTCTTCGACGGCGCCCGCCCGTCGCCGCAGCAGCTGCTCGACACCGACCCCGAGGAGATGCGGGTTGCCGCCGGCCTGTCGCGCGCGAAGGTCACGTTCGTCCGTTCACTCGCCGAACACGTGCTGTCGGGCGAGCTCGAGCTCGACCGCCTCGGCGAGCTCTCGGACGACGAGATGATCGCCGAGCTGACCGCCGTCAAGGGCATCGGCACCTGGACGGCGCACATGTTCATGATGTTCGAGCTCGGTCGTGACGACATCCTCGCGACCGGCGACCTCGGTGTCCGCCGGGCCGTCGAGCGCGCCTACGGATTGCCCGAGCTCCCCGGACCGGCCGAGCTCGAGCTGATCGCCGAGCCGTGGCGCCCGCACCGCTCTGCGGCATGCCTGCTGCTCTGGCACTCGCTCTCGAACGCGCCCGGTTAGACGGCCCCGAAAGCGGATTCGTAGGCTGTCGGCATGGCGACGAACGCGATCGAAGCTCACGGCCTGGTCAAGCGCTACGGCGACAAGTACGCGCTCGACGGCGTCGACCTCGACGTCGAACGCGGCGTCGTCTGTGCGCTGCTCGGGCCCAACGGGGCCGGCAAGACGACCGCGGTGCGCGTTCTGACGACGCTGACCAAGCCCGACGCCGGCAACGCCACCGTGGCCGGGCACGACGTCCTCAGAGACCCGGTGTCGGTACGCCGCAGCATCGGGCTGGCCGCGCAGGACGCAACCGTCGACGGCCTGCTGAACGGCCACGAGAACCTGACGATGATCGGCGAGCTGCACCACCTCGGGCGCAAGCACGCGAAGCAGCGGGCAACCGAGCTGCTCGAGCAGTTCGCGCTGACCGACGCCGCCAACAAGCTCGCGCGGGACTACTCGGGCGGGATGCGCCGCCGGCTCGACCTCGCGGCGACGCTGGTCGCCAGGCCCGACGTCCTGTTCCTCGACGAGCCGACCACCGGGCTCGACCCGCGAGCGCGCAACGACCTCTGGGTCGTGCTCGAGCGGCTCGTCGAAGAGGGCGCGACGATCCTCCTGACGACGCAGTACCTCGACGAGGCCGACCGCCTCGCCGACGACATCGTCGTCGTCGACCACGGCAGGGTGATCGCCCGCGGCGACGCCCGCAGCCTCAAGCGGCAGGTGGGCGGTGACCAGCTGCACGTCGTCACCTCGCACGCCGCCGATCTCGACGCCGTTGCCGAGATCGTCGAGCGGATCGCCGGCAGCACGCCCTCGCTCGACGCCGGCGTGCGGGAGGTCACCGCTCCGACGAGCGGCGGCGTCGAGGCCGTCGCCGAGCTGGCCAACGCGCTCGCCGCCAACGGCATCGAGGTCGAGGACCTCGGCCTGCGCCAGCCGACGCTCGACGACGCCTTCCTGCGCCTGACCGGGACGAGTGCCGAGCAGCAGCCGGAGATGGCGACCACGGAGGACCAGCGATGACCGAGCCCACCGCCCGCCGTTCGACGTTCGCCGCCGACACCTGGGTGATCGCGCGCCGCGGCCTCGTCCACATGCGCCGCC
>DASRHW010000075.1:0-2394 GCA_035650375.1 Solirubrobacteraceae bacterium
CCCGCTCGTGCGCAAGCTGCACATCAAGATGTCCGGCTGCCCGAACGGCTGCAGCCAGCACCACATCGCCAACATCGGCTTCTACGGCGCCTCGATCAAGGTCGGCGATCACACGGTCCCCGCCTACGTCGCCCACATCGCCGGGACCTACGACACCGGGCAGATCGGCTATGGCACGCGGCTCAAGGTCCGCCTTCCGGCCAAGCGCGTCCCCGACGCGATCGAGCGCTGGCTGACGATGTACCAGGCTGAGCGCACCGCGGGCGAGGAGTTCAACGCCTTCGCCGAGCGCGTCGGCACCGAGCGCTTCGAGCGGGAGGTCAAGGACCTCGGCATGCCGCCGGAGTTCAGCCTCGAGACGATGAACCAGTTCATCGACTGGAGCAAGAACGCGCCATTCGAGGTCCAGCGCGGCGAGGGCGAGTGCGCGGTCTGAGCACCCCCGAGACCCTCGAGGCCTCGCTCGACGCGACGGTCGCTCAAGCGGGCGAGCGCCACGGCGACCGCCTCGTCCTGCTCTGCTCCTTTCAAAAGGAGGAGAGCGTGCTGGTCGACGCGGTCGTGCGGCTCGCGCCGCGGACGCGGATCGTCACGATCGACACCGGCGTCCTCTTCCCCGAGACGCTGAAGACGTGGAAGGCGTTCGAGGACCGCTTCGGCGTGCGCATCGATGTCGAGGACGCGTCGCGGGCGTCGAATCCGTGGACCGGTCCCGCCGACTGCTGCGGCGCGGCGAAGGTCGACGCGCTCGAACGGGCGCTGGTCGGCGCCGACGGCTGGATCACCGGCATCCGCCGCGAGCAGTCGCCGACGCGCGCCGACGCCCAGCTCGTCGAGCACGACGACGCCCGTGGGATCTGGAAGTACAACCCGCTCGCCGACTGGACCGAGCGCGACCTGTGGGCCGCGATCCACGCGGGCGACCTCCCGTACCACCCGCTGCACGACAGCGGCTACGCCTCGATCGGCTGCGCCTGCTGCACACAGCCCGGCAGCGGCCGCGACGGCCGCTGGGCCGGCACCGACAAGACCGAGTGCGGCATCCACGTGATCGGCGCGGACGACGCCTCCCTCAAGACCGCAGTGATCGACGACGCCTGATGGACCCGCTCGTCATCGTCTTCGGCCTTGGCGTCGGGATTCTCGTCGGCCTGACAGGCATCGGCGGCGGCTCGCTGATGACCCCGTTGCTGCTGATCTTCATCGGCACCAACCCGGTCGTCGCCGTCGGCACCGACCTCGCATACGGTGCCGTCACGAAGACCGTAGGCGGCTGGCGCCACCTGCGCTCCGGCACGGTCGATCTCGGCGTCTCGAAATGGCTTGCCTTCGGCAGCGTCCCGGCTTCGGTCGGTGGCGTGCTCGCAGGCAGCGCGATCGCCAAGGGCGCCGACGAGGCGCTGCTGTGGACGGTCGCCGGAGCGTTGCTGCTGGTCGCCTTCGTCACATTGGCACGGGCGCTGTTCATGCCGGCGCTCGTCAGTCGCGAGCGTCATGAGGTTGCGCTCGACACGCCGACGAAGGCCATCGCGATCGGCATCGGCGCCGTGCTGGGCTTCGTCCTCGGAGTCACCTCGGTCGGCAGCGGAGCGCTCGTCGGCCTGGCGCTGATCCTCGTCTTCCGCTTGTTTCCTCACCGCGTCGTCGGCACCGACGTCTTTCACGCCGCGCTGATGCTGTGGGCCGCCGGCCTGACGCAGGTCGTGCTCGGCCACGTCGACTACGGCTTGATGGCGACGATCCTCGTCGGCTCGCTCCCCGGCGTCGTGATCGGCGAGCGCCTCGTGCATCGCGTGCCGTCCGCGGTGCTCCGCCCGGCGCTGGGCTGCGTGCTGCTCGGCTCGGCGCTCGGCGTGATGTCAAAGGCCGGTCTCGAGCTCGAGGCCTGGCAGATCGTCGGCCCGCCGGTCGTCGCCGGAGTACTCGCGTTTTGCATCGATCGCTCGCGCCGCGTGCGTCTGTCGCGAGAGGCGGTTGCCGCGCATGCGTGAGCTGACCCACCTGCAGTCGCTCGAGTCCGAAGCCATCCACGTCATGCGTGAGGTCGCGGCAGAGCTCGAGCGCCCGGTGCTGCTGTTCAGCGGCGGCAAGGACTCGATCGTGCTGCTGCGGCTGGCCGAGAAGGCGTTCCGTCCCGGGCGCTTCCCGTTTCCGTTGATGCACGTCGACACCGGCCACAACTTCCCCGAGGTGATCGAGTTCCGTGACCGCCGGGTCGACGAGATCGGCGAGCGGCTGATCGTGGCGTCGGTGCAGGACTCGATCGACGCCGGCCGCGCCGTCGAGGAAACCGGCCCGCGGGCATCGCGCAACCGCCTGCAGACGGTGACGCTGCTCGACGCGATCGCCGAGCACGGCTTCGACGCCGCGTTCGGCGGCGCTCGCCGCGATGAG